>PUKW01000322.1 GCA_003550665.1 Paracoccaceae bacterium
GCGACGCTGAATGCGCGCTACCGCCACCACGCGGCTGTGGCGGTGCTGGAGCATGCGCTGTGCGACCCGGAGCTCGGGCGCGTGGCGCTGGTGTCGAGCTTTGGCGCGGAGTCGGTGGTGCTTTTGCACATGATCGCGGTGAAGGCGCCGGCGACACCGGTGCTCTTCATCGACACGCGGATGCTGTTTGCCGAGACGCTCGACTACCAGGCGCGCGTGGCGCACGAGCTCGGGCTGCGCGACGTGCGCACGATCCGCGCGGGCGAAGCCGCGCTGGTCGAGCACGACCCCGACGGCATGCTGCATCTGAGCGACCCGGATGCGTGCTGCGCGCTGCGCAAGACCGCGCCGCTCGAGGCCGCACTCAAGGGCTTCGACGGCTGGATCACCGGGCGCAAGCGCTTCCAGGCCGGCAGCCGCGCCGCGCTCGACTTCTTCGAGCCCGACGGCCCGCATCGGCTCAAGGTCAACCCGCTGGCGCATTGGGACCGCGACGACGTGGCCGAGTATATCACCAACAACCGCCTGCAGCGCCATCCGCTCGTGGCGCGTGGCTATCCCTCGATCGGCTGCGCGCCCTGCACAAGCCCGGTGGCCCCCGGCGAAGACCCGCGCGCCGGGCGCTGGCGCGGGCAGGCCAAGCAGGAATGCGGCATCCACTTCATCGGCGGGCGCGCGGTGCGCGGCCCGAAGGAGGACACATGACCATAATCGTGCGCGATGACGGCTTTCACGGCGAGGACTGGAATGCGGGCTTCGCGCCGCCGGATGAGGGCGCGGCGCGCGGGCTCGATCTGGCGGGCGATGCCCTGCCGGAGGATCTGCCGCCGCTCGACGAGGTCGCGGCGATCCGCGTGACCTTCCCGAGCTTCGCCGACGGGCGCGGCTTCACGCTGGCGCGCCGGCTGCGGCGCATGGGCTTTGCCGGGCGGCTGCGCGCGGCGGGGCATGTGCTGGCCGATCAATACGCGATGGCGCGCCGGTCGGGCTTCGACGAGGTCGAGATCGACGCGGCGATGGCCGCGCGCCAGCCCGAAGCCGACTGGCAGGCCCGCGCCGACTGGCGCGCGGGCGACTACCAGGCCCGGCTGCGCGGCTGAGCCGGGGGTTGCCCCGCCGTACACAACAGACTTAATAGGAGGCCGGGCCGCGAGCCCGCGCATTGCCATGAACCAGTTGAGCCGAGACATGAACGCCCCCAAAACCGCCCTGCCCGACGCGCAGACCGTGACCAAGGTGACCCACTGGACCGACACGCTGTTCTCCTTCCGGGTCACGCGGCCGCGCAGCCTGCGCTTTCGTTCGGGCGAATTCGTGATGCTCGGGCTTCTCGGCGAGAACGGCAAGCCGCTGCTGCGCGCCTATTCCATCGCCTCGCCGGCCTGGGATGACGAGCTGGAATTCTACTCGATCAAGGTGCCCGACGGCCCGCTCACCTCGCGGCTGCAGCATATCAAGCCGGGCGAGGAGATCATCCTGCGCACCAAGCCCACCGGCACGCTGGTGCTCGACGCGCTGCTGCCCGGCAAGCGGCTGTGGCTGTTCGCCACCGGCACCGGCATCGCGCCCTTCGCGAGCCTGATTCGCGACCCCGAGACCTATGAGCGCTACGACGAGGTCGTCCTGATGCACACCTGCCGCGAGCAGGCCGAGCTCGAATACGGCCGCCAGCTCGTCGACAGCCTCGAGGATGATCCACTCATCGGCGAGTTCGTCGAGGGCAAGCTGCGCTACTACCCGACGACGACGCAGGAGGACGGTCCGCTCACCGGGCGCGTCACCGACAACCTGACCTCAGGCAAGGTGTTCGAGGATCTCGGCATTGCCCCGATCGACCCGGCGCAGGATCGCGGCATGATCTGCGGCTCGATCGGCTTCAATGCCGACATGAAGGCGATCCTCGAGGGCTGGGGCCTGCGCGAAGGCGCCAACAGCGCGCCCGCGGAATACGTGGTCGAGCGCGCTTTCGTCGGCTGAGCCCGGGGCAGACTGCCGCCCGGATCTGCCATGCAATGCGCCGCGCCCGGTGATAGGGCGCGGCGCATCGCGTTGGCGCAAGGTCGTCAGTCGTCGTTGCGGTTGATGCCGAGGATCGCATCGCCGGCGCTGCGCGCGGCGGTCGCGGCTTCGTCCATTGCGCGCTCGGAGGCCCGCATCGCCTCTTCGGCCGCCTCGGCGGCGCTGCTCGCGGCGGTGCGCGCCTCGTCAGTGGCGAGAGTATCGGCGCCCTCGCCGGCCTGCTCGGAGGCGGCGACTGCCTCGGTCGCGGCGCGGGTCGCTTCCGAGGCGGCGCTCTGCGCTTCGTCGGCGGCGCTGTCGGCAGTGTCGGCATCGCCCGCGTCGGCAGCTTCGCGGGCGGCGGCGGACGCCTCGATGGCGCGCTCGGCCCGCTCGCGCGCCGTTTCGGCCGAAGTCACCGCCAGATCAGCCGCTTCCAGCACACGCTCGGCGTCGCTGCTCTCGAGGCTCTCGGTCGCTTCGTCACCGAGCTCGCCCATCTCCTCGGCGGCTCCCTCGATGGCCTCGCGCTCGGCGTCTTCGTCGCCCGCACCCTCGAGCGCTTCGCGGAACGCCTCCTCAGAGGCATCCGCGGCCTCGTCGACGGCGCTGCCGGCGGCGTCGCCGGTGTCCTCGGTCATCTCTTCATCATCGCTGCCAGGTGCTTCGTCCGCCGCGAAGTCATCGCCGTTGCCGTTTTCATCGAGGGCAGCATCGTCATCGGTCGCATCATCGTCGAGAAGGTCGTCGTCCTCGGTGGCGTCGTCATCCTCCGGCGCGCCCTCGTCGAGATCGAGCTCGTCATCCTCAGTGGCGCTGTCGTCCTCCGCGGCAGGGTCTTCGGGGGCGGTGTCCTCCTCGGGCTCGATCGCCTCCTCGGTCGGCTCATCGGTGACATCGCCGACATCCTCCATCGCATCTTCGCCACCCTGCGAAAACACGAATATCGCCGCTGCCACGACGACGATCGCGATCCCGATGACAAGTGTCCTGTTCATGTCGTGTTCCCTAACTGCCGGGGGTTTGGTGCTGATATGTCACCTGCGATGCCTCCTGAAAAGGGGCGGCGATGCGATTAGCATAACTTTGCCGCTCCGAGCGGATGGAATCCGGCTTGAAACGGGTCAGTGCGGGGTCTATCTTCCGCGCCCGATCACCCGAAGAAGGAACGTCGCCATAGCTCGCAGACCGCACAACGCCCCGCCGGCCCGGGATACAGGACCCCGCGTCAACGATCGTATCCGCGTTCCCGAAATACGGCTGATCGGAGCCGACGGCGAGAATGTCGGCGTTGTGAGCCCGCGCGAGGCGCTGGAGATGGCGGCGGAGGCCGGGCTCGACCTTGTCGAGATCTCGCCCAACGCCAACCCGCCGGTCTGCAAGATCATGGATTTCGGCAAGTACAAATACGAACAGCAAAAGCGCGAATCCGAGGCGCGCAAGAAGCAGAAGACCATCGAGGTCAAGGAAGTGAAGTTCCGCCCCAACACGGACAGTCACGACTATGACGTCAAGATGCGCAACGTGCTGAAATTCCTCGAGAACGGCGACAAGGTGAAGGTCACGCTGCGGTTTCGCGGCCGCGAGATGGCGCACCAGGATCTCGGCCGCGAGCTGCTCAACCGCGTCGCCGCCGATGTCGCCGATCTCGGCAAGGTAGAGAACATGCCCAAGGTCGAGGGCCGTCAGATGATCATGATGATCGGACCGCGCTGACCCTTCCGGCTCCCGCGTGATCGACGGCCCCCGCCAGCGCGGGGGCCGCTTGCGTTCATCCCGCCGCCGCCACGGCGCGGCGCGTCATCACACCCACGAGATGCGCGCGATACTCCGGCGTGCCGTGAAGGTCGCCGATCATGCCCTCGGCCGGCACCGACAGCCCGGCCACGGCATCGGCGCTGAAATCGCGGCCCAGTGCGTCCTCGGCCTCGGACCAGCGGAACACCCCGTCCTCGGACGCGCCGGTCACCGCGACGCGCACCCCGTCGTCGAATTGCGCCACGAACACGCCCGTCAGCGCGAAGCGGGAGGCGGGCTGTGCGAATTTCGCGTAGGCCGACACCTTCGGGACCGGAAAGCGCACCGAGAAGATGAGCTCATCCTCCTCGAGCACGGTAGTGAACATGCCCTCGAAGAAATCGTCGGCGGGGATCTCGCGCGCATTCGTCACGATCGTCGCCCCCGAGCCGAGCGCGGCGGCCGGGTAGCACGCCGACGGGTCGTTGTTGGCCAGCGAGCCGCCGATCGTGCCGCGATTGCGCACCGCCGGATCGCCGATCTGCCCGGCGAGCGCGGCAAGGCCCGGATAGTCTTTCGCGACCTCGCGCTCGACGGCGGCGTGGGTGGTCGCCGCGCCGATATGGATGCGCCCCTGATCGTCATGGCACACGCCCTGCATCTCGGAGATGCCGCGCAGGCTGACCAGCGTCGAGGGCGCGGCGAGCCGGGCCTTGAGCGTCGGCACCAGCGTCTGACCGCCGGCGAGCGGCTGCGCGTCCTCTTCCTGCAGGGCCTTCAGCGCGTCGGCGACACTTGTCGGCCGCGCCAGATCGAATGCATACATGGCTGTCTCCCTCAGCGCTGATGAATGGCCTGCCAGACCCGCAGCGGGGTCAGCGGCATGTCGATATGCGTCACATGGCCGTGACCGCCGCGCTGCAGCGCATCGACCACGGCGTTGACGATGGTCGGTGGCGACGCGATCGCACCCGCCTCGCCGCAGCCCTTCACCCCGAGCGGGTTGTGCGTGCAGGGCGTCTGGCAGGAATGATCCACCGCGTAGTAGGGCAGATCGTCGGCGCGCGGCATGGTGTAGTCCATGTAACTGCCGGTGACGAGCTGGCCGGTCGCGTCATAGGCCGCCGCCTCCATGAGCGCCTGCCCCGCGCCCTGCCCGATCCCGCCATGGACCTGGCCGTCCACAATCATCGGGTTGATGACATTGCCGAAATCATCTGCCGCGGCGAAGGAGCACAGTGTGACCTTGCCGGTTTCGGGATCGACCTCGACCTCGCAGGCATAGGCCCCGGCCGGGTAGGTGAAGTTGGCCGGATCGTAGAACGCCGTCTCCTCCAACCCCGGCTCCATCTCCTCGAGCGGGTAGTTGTGCGGCACATAGGCCGCGAGCGTCACATCGCCCCAGGCCACCGACTTGTCGGTGCCCGCCACGGAGAACTTGCCGTCCTTGAGCTCGATATCCTCGGGCGAGCACTCCATCAGATGCGCGGCGATCTTCTTGGCTTTGTCGATCACCTTGCCCGCCGCGCGCACCATCGCCGAGCCGCCCACCGCGATCGAGCGCGAGCCATAGGTGCCCATGCCCATCGGGGTGTTGGCGGTGTCGCCATGCACGACATCGACCTGGTCGGCGTCGATGCCGATCATGTCGGCGATGACCTGGGCGAAGGTCGTCTCGTGGCCCTGGCCGTGGCTGTGCGATCCGGTCATCACCACGACGCCGCCGGTGGCGTTCACGCGCACCGTCGCGCTCTCATAGAGCCCCGCCCGCGCGCCGAGCTGGCCGACGAGGTTCGACGGCGCGATGCCGCAGGCCTCGATATAGGCGTTGATGCCGAAGCCGCGCAGCAGGCCCTTCTTCGCGCTCGCTTCGCGGCGCTTCTCGAAGCCCGCCGCATCCGCGATCTCGAGCACCTTGTCCATCGTCGCGTGATAGTCGCCGGTGTCGTATTCCACCGCGACGGGGGTGGCATAGGGAAACTCGGTGACGAAGTTGCGCCGGCGGATCTCGATCGGGTCGATCCCCATCTCGCGCGCCGCCTTGTCGATCACGCGCTCGAGCTGGTACGTCGCCTCGGGCCGGCCGGCGCCGCGATAGGCGTCCACCGGCACGGTGTTGGTGAAGGTGGCCTTGACGTTCACATAGATCAGCGGCGTGCGGTAATTGCCCGCCATCAGCGTGCCGTGCAGCCAGGTCGGCACCGAGGGCGCGAAGGTCGACAGATACGCGCCCATATTGGCGTAGGTGTCGGTGCGGATCGCCTGGAAAAGGCCATCCTTGTCGAGGGCGAGCTCGATCTTGGTGACATGGTCGCGGCCGTGGGCGTCGCTCACGAAGCTCTCGCCGCGCTGGCAGGTCCATTTCACGGGGCGGTTGATCGCCTTGGCCGCGAAGGTGCAGAACGCCTCCTCGGCGTAGTGGAAGATCTTGGAGCCGAAGCCGCCGCCCACATCGGGGGCCACGACGCGCAGCTTGTGCTCGGGAATGCCGAGCACGAACGCCCCCATCAAGAGGCGGATCACATGCGGGTTCTGGCTCGTGGTGTAGAGGGTATGCTCGCCGGTGCCGCGGCTGTAATCGCCGATGGAGACGCGCGGCTCCATCGCGTTGGGCACCAGCCGGTTGTTGACGAGCTCGAGCGTGGTGACGTGATCGGCCGCCTCGAACGCCGCGTCCACCTTGGCCTTGTTGTCCTCGACGAAGCCCCAATCGTAGCACAGGTTCGTGCCGATCTCGTCATGCACGAGGCTCGCATCGCTGGCGGCGTCCTTGGGGTTGGTGACGGCGGGCAGCTCCTCGATGTCGGGGATCACGGCCTCGGCGGCGTCGCGCGCCTGCTCGAGCGTGTCGGCCACCACCGCGGCGATCGGCTCGCCGACATGGCGCACCTTGCCCTCGGCGAGGATCGGGTGCTTGGGCTCCTTCATGGGCTGGCCGTGCCGGTCGGTGACCTGCCAGCCGCAGGGCAGCCCGCCCGCGCTCTCGAAATCCTTCGCGGTGAAGACGCGGATCACGCCGGGCATCGCCTCGGCGGCGGCGGGGTCGATCCCCCTGAGCCGCCCATGCGCGACCTGACTGCGCAGGAAAACCACATGCGCCTGCCCGCGCAGATTGATGTCGTCGGTGTAGTTTCCGTCCCCGGTCAGGAACCGGATATCCTCGCGGCGCTTGGTGCTGGCGCCGATTCCCTGCTCATCCTTGGGCATGTCTCGTCCTCCCTTGCGCCGGCGGCGCGGTGGCGTGTCACTCGGCGGCGACGGCGCTCTCCTGCCCGCTCGCGGCCATGATCGCGCGCACGATGTTGTGATAGCCGGTGCAGCGGCACAGATTGCCCTCGAGATAGTCGCGCACCTCCTGCTCGCTCGGCCTGGGGTTCTCCTTTAGGAGCGCGGCCGCGCTCATCACCATGCCCGGCGTGCAGAAGCCGCATTGCAGCCCGTGATAGTCCTGGAACGCCTGCTGGATGGCGGAGAGCGTGCCGTCCGGGGCGGCCATCCCCTCGATGGTGGTGATCTCGGCGCCCTCGGCCTCCAGCGCGAAGATGCTGCACGCCTTCACCGCCTCGCCATCGACATGCACGACGCAGGCGCCGCATTGCGAGGTGTCGCAGCCCACATGCGTGCCCGTCAGCCCGAGACCCTCGCGCAGGTAATCAACCAGCAGCGTGTTGCCTTTCGCCTCGGCGGTGGCGGGCTTGCCGTTCACCGTCATCGACACCTTGGTCATGCCTTTCCTCCCTTGGATTCTTGCGTCATTCAAGCACGCCGGCGCGGGGCTGGGAACCCCGCAATTGCACCTCAGAACCGCTCCTCGAGAAAGCCCTGCAGCGCCGCCCAGGCGCGCCGCTCGGCCTCCATGTCGTAGTCGTCGGAGCCGTGCACCGTGAAGGCGTGCCGCGCCCCGCCATAGACCTCGGCGCGGTGCGCCACGCCCGCCCCCTCAAGCTCATCGAGCAGCGCGGCGAGATCCTCCATCCCCGAGACCGGATCGGCCGTGCCGTGCAGCAGCAGCACCGGCGCGCCCGTGTCCGCGTAATCCTGCCCCTCGGGTGTTTCGAGCCCGCCATGGAAGCTGACAAAGCCGTCCATGCCCGCTTCCGCGCGCGCAGCCTCGAGCACCGCTGCGCCGCCGAAACAATAGCCGATCATCACCATGCCGCCGCCGGCGCCGGGGATATCCCCGGCGGCCTCGATGGCGCCCATCAGCCGCGCGCGCAGCAGTTCGCGGTCGCCGTAGAGTTCCCCGGTGAGCGCGCGGTAATCCTCGATGCCCTGCGGATCGGCCTCGGCGCCGAACAGGTCGATGGCAAAGGCGGTGTAGCCCTTCGCGGCGAGCCGCTCGGCGGTGCGTTCCTCGTGGTCGTTGACCCCGTCCCAGTCATGCACGATCAGCACCGTCCCGCGCGGCGCATCAAGCGCGGTGTTACGGGCGACATAGCCCTCGAACTCGGTGTCGCCGACACTGTAGGCGAAGGGCTCGCCGACGATCTCGGCGCGGGCGGGCATGGCGAGGCAGGCGGCGGTCAGGCTGGCGGCGAACAGGCGGTGCATGGCGGATCCTCCGTGACGTTTTCACGCAGGTAGCGCGCCGCGATCCCGCGTCACCCGCCGCGGCGTTCGCGCGGGCGCGGGCGCGACGGGATCTCCTTGAGCAGCCCGCCCACCCCCATCGCGGCGATGTCATCGTCCCCGACCTCGACGCCGCAGGCGATGCGTTCGAGCACCCAGTCCGCCCCGTTGAGCGCCGGCGCGCGCGCGCAGCCCGGCAGCCCGATGACCGGCCGCCCCTTGAGCGCACCGAGAAACAGCAGATTGCCCGGATCGACGGGCATCCCGAAGCGGTCCACCCGCCCGCCGGCGGCGCGCACCGCCTCAGGGCCCACATCATGCGCATCCGAGGTCGCCGAGCCCGTCAGGATCATCAGCATCTCGCCGCCCAGCCCCGCGAGCGCGCGCGCCATCGCCTCGGTCTCGTGCGGCACGTCCACCGCATCGGCAAGCTCCATGCCCAGCGCGGCAAGCCGCTCGGCCATCACGCGCCGTGCCTTCATGTTGAGCTTCTCGGGCTGGTCCGGCACCGTGCTCATGAGAAGCCCCGCCGTGCGGCGCTGCACCGCGCGCACCTGCAGCGCCCCCGCCGCCTGCGCGCAGGCCGCATCGAGCGCGGCGCGGGGCACCGCATAGGGGATGATCTTCACCGTCGCGACCATCAGCCCCGCCGTCACCCGCGTATGCGGTGCCAGCGTCGCGAGCGTGATCGCCGGATCGACCCGGTTGAGCGCATGGATCGCGGCCGTGTCGATCCCGACGATGCCGGGTCCCTCGGCATAGAGATTGACGCGCCCGGTCGCCGCCGCATTGCGCCTCAGCCCGCCGCCGCGCGACAGCAGCGCATCCGCGAGCCGGTCGGCAGCGGCGTCCTCGGTGACATCCTCCGCGCCGGGCCGCGCGACGGTCACCTGCGCGAGCCCGGCCGCTTCAAGCGCGGCAATGTCCGCCTTGTCGAGCACCCGGCCCTTGCCGATCCTGCCGGCCGCCACCTTGCAGGAATGCGCGAGGATCGCGCCCTCGGCCTCGTCCACGGCCACAACCCCGAACCACATCAGCGCCCCCGCAGCGTTGCAGTGACTTCGGCCATGATCGACACCGCGATCTCGGCCGGCGATTTCGCACCTATATCGAGCCCCACCGGCGCGTGGATGCGCCCGAGCGCCTCCGCGTCGAGCCCGGCCTCGCGCAGTCGCGCGACCCGCTTGGCGTGGGTGCGCGTCGAGCCGAGGCAGCCGAGATAGAAGGCCGGCGACTCGAGTGCTGCGATGATCGCCGGGTCGTCGAGCTTGGGGTCATGGGTCAGCGTGACGATGGCGGTGCGCGCATCGGGCGCGGCGGCTATGAGCGCGGCGTCGGGCCAGTCGTCGCGGATCGTCTCGCCGGGAAAGCGCACCGCGGCGCCGAAGGCCGGGCGCGGATCTATCAGCAGAGGGTCGTAGCCCGCAAGGCGCGCCATCGGCAAAAGCGCCTGCGCGATATGCACCGCGCCCACCACGATCATGCGCAGCGGCGGGTTGTGAACGGCGATGAAGGTGTCACCCTCCACCCCCGCGCGGTCGCCGCGCAGCCGCTCCGCCACGGCGGCGGCGATGGCATCGCCCGCGCCCGCCTGCGGCCCGGTGAGCCTGCGTGTCCAGCTTTGCAGATCCGTGCACAGCGCCACTGCACGCCGCTCGGCGCGCGCGGCGACCAGCTCGGCGAGCAGATTCGGCGACAGCGCCGGCGCCGTCTCGCCCACTGGCTCAACGAGCACCCGGATCGTGCCGCCGCATGCGAGCCCCACCGCGAAGGCGTCTTCATCGCTGACACCGAAAGTCAGGAGCCGCGGCGTCCCGTCCTCGAGCGCCTCGAGCGCCTCGACCACGACCGCGCCCTCGACGCAGCCGCCCGAGACCGACCCGGCCATCTCGCCCGCGCCGTTGATGGCGAGCTGGCTGCCCGCCGGGCGCGGGGCGCTGCCCCAGGTTTCCACCACCGTGGCGAGTGCCGCGCCCTGCCCGACGCGGTGCCAGGCGAGCGCGGTCTCGGGGATCTCGTCATGTCCGGCCGCCATGCGCGCGCTCCCTTTCGTGGCTGGCTAACTCTTGCCACGAAAGGGAGCGCCCATGCCAGCCCCGCGCGCGCCCTACTGCGCCGTGGCCACCGCCCAGCCAAGAAGCGGCGTGATCCTGCGCACGGCGACGCGGCGATTGGCCTCCTCGGCGGCCTGGGTGTCCACCTTCAGATGAGCCTTGCCGTAGCCCTGCACGACGAGGTTCTCCGGCGGCACGTCGAAATACTCCGTCAGCGCCAGCGCCACCGACTCGGCGCGCCGGTCCGAGAGGGCGAGGTTGTAGGCCCAGCCGCCCACCGCATCGGTGTGCCCCTCGACGAGGAACATCTCGCGCGGGTTCTCGGCGATCATGTCGCGCATCAAAAGTCCGACCTCGCGCAGCCGCGCCGCCATGTCCGGTCGCACCACCGACGAGGCGGTCGTGAAGGTGATCGCATCGAGGGTGATCTCGGGGGCGAGCTCGCGCACATCGACGATATCGCGCACCTGCTGCAGGCTGAAGGCCCGGCCGTAGTCCTGTGCCTCGGCGAGCGCGAGCGCCAGGCGCAGGCTCTCGCGGTCACCGCTGCCCAGCAGGTCCATGCGCGCCTCGCGCCGTGGCAGGGTGGTGACATCGACGGGGTCGTAGGTGCGGGTATCGTCGAAGAGCTGCGTCTCGTTGCCGAACGGATCGATGACCGAGCGGCGCAGCACGCGCCCCGTCGCATCGCGCACGGTGATCACCTCGCTGCCATCATCACGCAGCACGAAGGTGCGGGTGGAGCCGTCGGCGAAGGATTCGGTGCGCAGCGTGCTTCCGGGGCGGCGCAGCAGCGCATCGTCGTCCTTGAGCACCCGGAAGCTGCCATCGGCATCCTCGAGCACGACCCGGTCGCCGCTGTTGGAGGCGACCCGCGAGCCGCCCGCGAGCAAAGCGCCCACGGCCAGACCCGCGACCCCAGCGAGTGCGGCGGCCTCGAGCCGCGACAGCCCGCTGCGCGAGATCGGCACGCCGCCCGTGATGGCCGCGTTCGGGATCGCCTCGAACTCCTCGTCGGAGCTGCGTGCATCCTCCTCGGTCACGACCGTGGTGGTCACCACGGGCGGTGCATCGGGATCGGGCGCATCGCCGGCAGCGGCGGGCGGCGCGGTCTCGGCGTCGGGCTCGAACAGGTCGATGATCGCGGCTTCGGGGAGTGTCTGCTCGGGGGCGACCTGCGCGGGCGCGGCGGTCTCGCCGGGCGCCGGATCGGTCTCGGCTTCTTCCTGCGGAAGGCGCTCGACCTCGGGTGCCGGGTCGGTCTCGGCCTCCTCCTGCGGAAGGGGCTCGGCCTCGGGGGCCGGATCGTTCTCGGCCTCTTCCTGCGGAAGGGGCTCGGCCTCGGGCACCGGATCGGTCTCGGCCTCTTCCTGCGGAAGGGGCTCGGCCTCGGGCACCGGATCGGTCTCGGCTTCTTCCTGCGGAAGGCGCTCGGCCTCGGGCGCCGGATCGGCGACGGTCTCGTCCTCGGGACGCGGTTCGGCGTCCGGCACGGCGGGCTCGGCGGCCTCCGCCTCGGGCGCCGGGTCGGGCTCGGGCGTCTCGGTGACCTCCGGCTCCGCCTCGGGGGCAGGCTCGGGCTCGGGCTGCGCTTCGGGCTGCGGTTCGGCGGGCTCTTGTGGCGGCGTGACGGCCTGCGACTCGGCTTGGGCAGCGGCGGCCTCGGCCTCGGCCGCGGCGCGGGCGGCCTCCTCGGCGGCAGCGGCGGCGCGCGCGGCCTGCTCCTCGGCGGCCCGGAGCAGCTCATCCTCGGAGGGACCGGCGCTGTCGGCGGCGGCGCCCGTCGCGGCGGCGTCGGCTTCGGCGGCGGCTTGCGCGGCCTCTGCTTCGGCGCTGGCGGCGGCGGCCGCCGCTTCGGCGGCGCGGCGCAGCGCTTCCTCGTCGGGCGCGGCCTCCTGCGCCGGATCGGCCGCATCGCCGGCACCGGTCTGCGCCATCAGCGGCAGCGGCGGCAGCGCGAGCGAGAGGACCACAGTCAGCGCCGTGGAGCCCTTGAGAAAACGATATGCCATGTCAAGTCCTTGTTGGTGATTGTGACGCTGCGGTCGGAACGACGCCGGGTCCGAGCTTATGGGATGCAGTATAACCCCTTGCGGCGGAATCGGTGCCGGCGCAGGACACAAATTTTCGTGTCCGCGCCCCTCAGCCCGCCGAAAGCAGCCGCATAAGCCGCGGCTTGTCCCCCGCCTCGCCGGCATCGGCGAGCGCGGCCGCGAGCGGCTCGAGCGCGGCGACATTGTGCCCGGCGCGAAAGCTGTCCACATGCGGCAGCATGCGCCGGATCCCCTCGGCGCGCGGGGCGAAGCCGTCCCAGCGCAGCAGCGGATTGACCCAGACGAGCCGGCGCGCCGAGAGGTGCAGCCGCTCGATCTCCCGGGCGAGCTCGTCGGGCGCGCCGCGATCGAGCCCGTCCGTGACCACCAGCACCACCGCCCCCGAGCCCAGCACCCGGCGCGACCAGTCGCGGTTGAAGGCGCGCAGCGCCGCGCCGATGCGCGTGCCCCCCTCCCAGTCACGCGCCGCGCGCCCGGCCCCTTCGAGGGCGGCGTCCACGTCGCGGGCCTGGAGTTGACGGGTGATGTTGGTCAGCCGCGTGCCGAAGGTGAAGGCGTGCAACGCGCCCCAGCCCGCGCCGCGCTGCGTCGCCATCGCATGCAGGAAATGCAGCATCACCCGGCTGTAGCCCGACATCGAGCCGGAAATGTCGCACAGCGCCACGAGATCGGGCGGACGCGGGCGCGGCGCGCGCCAGTTAAGCCGCGCCACCTCGCCGCCGCGGCGCATCGCGGCGCGCATCGTCGCGCGCCAGTCCGCGCGCCGCCCCAGCGCATCGGGCACCAGCCGGCGCGACGGCATCGCGATCGGCGGCAGGCGCAGCTTCGCCAGCATCCGGCGCGCCTCGGCGAGCTCGGCCGCGCTCATCTGCTCGAAATCGAGCTGGCGCAGGCGCTCGCTGGCCGAGGCCGTCTCGGCGGCGTCGATCTCGATGGCGAGCTCGTCGCTGTCCGCGGCCTCGGGCGCGGGCGGCGCGGCATCGCCCAGGAGCGCCTCGGCGGCGCGGCGTTCGGCGGGTTTGGCCGCGCGCTCCTCCTGCACCCCGCGCATCGCGGGCAGCAGCATCTCCATCATCCGCTCGAGGTAGCGCGGATCGCGCCAGTAGAGCCGGAAGAGCTGCGCGAAGACCGCCCGGTGCTCGGGGCGCGAGACGAAGCAGGCATGCAGCGTCCAGTAGAAATCGGTGCGGGTGCCGATCCCGGCGGCCTTCACGGCGCGGATCGCATCCGCGATGCGCCCCGGCCCCACCGGCAGCCCCGCCCGACGCAGCGCGCGCGCGAAATGCGTGATGTTGCGCGCAAGCTGCGGATTCTCGGGCAGCGCGAGGTCGGCGCGCTCAGACACGCCGCCCCGCCCGTTTCCGCCCCGCCCGTTTCATTGTGCCGCGACCTCGGCGCGCGCCGCGTCGAGGATGCGCCGCGCCTCCGAGCCCTCGAGCCGCTGGATGTCGTCCTGATACTTGAGCAGCGCGCCGAGCGTGTCGGCGATCAACTCGGGCGAGAGCTCGATCACGTCGAGCGCGAGCAGGCACTTGGCCCAGTCGATCGTCTCGGCCACGCCCGGCGCCTTGAACAGATCCTCGCCGCGCAGCGTCTGCACGAAGGCCACCACCTCGCGCGACAGCGCCTCGGAGGCCTCGGGCACACGTGCGCGCAGGATCTGCGCCTCGCGCTCGAAATCGGGATACTCGACCCAGTGATAGAGACAGCGGCGCTTGAGTGCGTCATGCACCTCGCGGGTGCGGTTCGAGGTCAGCACGGTGATCGGCGGCTCGGGGGCGGCGATGGTGCCGAGTTCGGGGATCGTGACCTGAAACTCCGACAGGGCCTCGAGCAGGAAGGCCTCGAAGGGGGCGTCGGTGCGGTCGATTTCGTCGATGAGCAGCACCGGCGCGCCGCCGGGCTGCGGGCGCATCGCCTCCAGAAGCGGGCGCGCGATCAGGTAGTCTTCGCCGAAGAGCTCGGCCTGCAATGCGGCGCGCTCGGCGGTGCCGGCGGCCTCGGCGGTGCGGATCGCGACCATCTGCGCGGCGAAGTTCCACTCATAGACCGCGCTCGCCGCGTCGAGCCCCTCATAGCATTGCAGCCGTATCAGCCGCCGGCCGAGCGCGGCGGCGACGGCCTTGGCGATTTCGGTCTTGCCGACCCCGGCGGCGCCCTCGAGAAAGACCGGCCGCCCCAGCCGCAGCGCGAGAAACACCACCGTCGCAAGCGCCCGGTCGGCCATGTAGCCCACCGCGGCAAGCCGCTCCTGGACGGCGTCGATGCTCTCGAACGCCGGGCTGTCGAAATCCTGCGCCATGCCGCTTCGCCCCTGCCTGTGACGCGCGCAATCGGGCATGGCCACGTCCGCGCGTCAAGGGCGCAGGCTCAGTGCGAGCGCACGGCGGGTCCGGCAGTGTCGTCGCCCATGCCGCGCGCGGCGCCATTGGTGCGCGCGGCGGTCGCGGCCTTCGCGGCCGGTTGCGGCTGCGCGGCCCTGACGGCGTTGTTGCGGCGGCGACAAGCCGCGCTGCGCAGCGACTCGGCATCGCGGGCGAGCTGTTCGGCGCTACGCGGCTCGATGGCGCCCGCCATCGCCTCGATCAGCCGGATGTTGAACTCTGTCTGCGCCGTCATCGCGGCGCGCAGCATGCTCAAGCCCTGCTGCCACATCATCATCTGCATCATTAACGGATTCATCGTTCCCTCCCCCACTCGGCGATCACGTTGCCTCTAAACAAGATGTCCACGGAGCCGCGGCGCTTCAACCATAACGCGCGCGGGGGTGCACAAGGATCGGCGGATTTGCGCCCGCGGCGGGCAGGCGTTCGGGCGACTGCGCGTCTTTCGGGCAGCCGGCGGTCCGGGGCGCGTCGCGCTCTGGCGTCAGCGCACGAGTTTGTGTAGGCGACACCCATGAGCGACACCCTCTCCCTGCGCCGGCCCGATGACTGGCACCTGCATCTGCGTGACGGCGCCATGCTCGCCGGCGTCGTCCCCGAGAGCGCGCGGCATTTCGCCCGCGCCCTCATCATGCCCAATCTCGTGCCGCCCGTCGTCACCGCCGCCGAGGCCGGCGCCTACAGCGACCGGATCATGGCCGCCCTGCCCGCGGGGTCAGATTTCACGCCGCTGATGACGCTCTACCTGACCGAGGAGTCGAGCGCCGAGGACATCCTCGCGGCGCATGGCTCCGGGCTGATCGCCGCCGTCAAGCTCTACCCGGCGGGGGCGACGACGAACTCGGCCTCCGGGGTGCGCGATTTCGACAAGGTGCGCGGCGTGCTCGAGGCGATGGCCGAGGCCGCCGTGCCGCTTTGCGTCCACGGCGAGGTCACCGATCCCGAGATAGACATCTTCGACCGCGAGGCCGTCTTCATCGAGCGCGTGCTCGACCCGATCCGCCGGGCGACGCCGGGGCTGCGCGTCGTGATGGAGCATGTCACCACGCGCGAGGCCGTCGATTACGTAAGAACCGCCGGGGCCGGGCTCGCGGCGACGATCACCACCCATCACCTCGTCATCAACCGCAACCACCTGCTCGTGGGCGGCATGCGGCCGCATTACTACTGCCTGCCCGTGGCCAAGCGCGAGTCGCACCGCCTGGCGCTGCGCGCCGCGGCGACGTCGGGCGATGCGCGGTTCTTCCTCGGCACCGACAGCGCGCCGCACCCGGTCGACGCCAAGGAGTCCGCCTGCGGCTGCGCGGGCTGTTTTACGGCGCCGCACACCCTGTCGATCCTCGCGGAAATCTTCGAGGCCGAGGGTACGCTGACGCGGCTCGAGGGCTTCACCTCGCTCAACGGGGCGGCGTTCTACCGGGTGGCACCCAATCGCGGGCACATCACCCTGCACAAGGGCGCCCCGGTCGCCTGGCCCGCGCGCATCGAGACGGGCGACGGGCCGGTGACGTTGTTCGATCCGGGGTTCGATCTGCACTGGAGGGTCGAGGCATGATCCCGGCAAGCTATCCCGACGACGCCGAGATGGCGCGGCTCACCGCGCGGATGCTGATCGAGATCGGCGCGGTGCATTTCAACCCGCGCGAGCCCTACACGCTCGCCTCCGGGCTGCCCTCGCCGAGCTATATCGATTGCCGCAAGCTCATAAGCTTTCCGCGCATCCGCGCGACATTGATGGATTTTCTGGCCTGCTCGGTGATGCGCCGCGCGGGCTTCGAGGCGTTCGACAACATCGCCGGCGGCGAGACGGCTGGCATCCCCTTCGCCGCGCTCATCGCCGAGCGCCTGGCGCTGCCGATGAGTTATATCCGCAAGAAGCCCAAGGGCTACGGGCGCAATGCCCGCATCGAGGGCGACATGCATCCGGGCCAGCGCGTGCTGCTGGTGGAGGACCTGACGACGGATGGCGGCTCCAAGCTCGAATTCGTGGAGGCGATCCGGGAGACGGGCGCGCACTGCGCCGATACGGCGGTGATCTTCTATTACGGGATCTTTCCGGGCACCGAGGAGCGGCTCGCCGAGCACGGGCTGCGGCTGCACCATCTGTGCAGCTGGTGGGAGGTGCTGGCCGAGGCGCGCGCGCAGGGGGCCTATGACACGGGCGAACTTGCCGAGGTCGAGGCGTTCCTGACCGATCCGCGCGGCTGGCAGGAGGCGCGCCGCTGAGGCTCAGGCCGCGACGGGCTCGACCGCGTCGCGCGCCGCATCGAGCACCTCGAGCCCCGCGCCCGGCGCCTGCGCGCCCTCCGACAGGATCCGCCGCCACTGCCGCGCCCCCGGACAGCCCGCATAGAGCCCGAGCATGTGCCGCGTGATCGCGTGCAGCCGCCCGCCCGCCTGCAGGTGATCCGCGATATAGGGGCGCATCCGGTCGAGCACCGCGCCGCGCGACGGCACCGGCGTGGCGGTGCCGAAGATCTCGCGGTCGGCGTTCGCGAGCACGTCATGGGGCGCCTGGTAGGCGGCGCGGCCGATCATCACCCCGTCTAGCCCCTGCCCGAGGAAGTCCCGCGCCGCATCGAGCGTGCCGATACCGCCATTGATGGCGATCGCCAGGTCCGGGAAGCGGCGCTTCATCCCCACCACCAGCGCATGATCGAGCGGCGGCACGGTGCGGTTGTCGCGCGGGCTCAGCCCCTGAAGCCAGGCCTTGCGCGCATGAATCGCGAAGCGGCACACCCCGGCTGCGGCGACAGTCTCCAGAAATGCGGGCAGCACCTCCTCGGGGACCTGGTGATCGACCCCGATGCGGCATTTGACGGTGACCTCGGCATCTGGCGCCGCCGCCGCCATCGCCGCGACGCAATCGGCCACGAGCGCGGGCCGCTCCATCAGCACCGCGCCGAAGCAGCCCGATTGCACCCGATCCGACGGGCAGCCGACATTGAGATTGATCTCGCGAAACCCCTCCGCGGCACAGATGCGCGCCGCCGCGGCGAGCTCGCGCGGCTCCGCGCCACCGAGCTGCACGGCGAGCGGGTTCTCGGCCGCATCATGCGCCAGAAGATGCCGCGCACCCCCGCGCACCAGCGCCGCCGCGGTCACCATCTCGGTATAGAGAAGCGCATGCCGGGTGATGGCCCGGTGGAAGGTCCGGCAATAGCGATCCGTCCAGTCCATCATGGGTGCAACGGAAAGCCGAGATTCAATCCAAGCATTTGACTTTGCTTCACTAATCATCTCTCGCCCATCAGCCGCTCAACTTCGAAAAGACCCCATTCTGGCGGTTTATGCCGTGTTCTGCCGGGTTTCGCGAGCCGCGTTGCTACGGCGTAGCACCTCACGTGGCAACCCCTCTGAGCGGTCGAGAGGCCCTCCAGCGCCGTCAGCGCGTCCCGATTTCCGGGGTTCTGACCTCGGACCACCTTATGTCTGTAATCGACCAAGGAAGTCCATCCATGTCCGCAAACATCATCAACTTTCCCGGCACGCGAGCTGCCGCCATCTTCCCAGCTCCAGAGAAAGAAAAAGTGCATGATGACAGTGCACCGACCAAGCGCCCGCCGAAGAGGAGTTTCAAGGCGCGATCAGATGGTCGCCGCGCAAATGCCTGCAGCTTTCGTCGCCAAGCATTCAGGCCACAAGAGCGGTGGGTGCCTCTATCGCTACGAGCATGTCGACGAAGAAGGCGACAAGTTCGCTGGATGGCCCTGGCTGAGTGGGCAGCCGAAGAATGCGTAAATAAAGAATTCTGACACTACCGAGACTTCATGGTTTCTCGCCTCAGCAGGATGAACCCACTTCCTGAGTATCCTTAGAACCAGGGGAATCGCAGTTGGGATCGAGGGTCTGACGGCGGGGTGTTGCTTGCGGGCGCGAGGTCGATTCTGATGGCGGATTCAGCTTCGGGGGCCCGCCGCCATCATGAACACTTTCCTCACCGCCTTCGACCACATCCCCGATCCGCGCGCCGAGAACGCGCGCCACGAGCTTGGCGAGTTGCTCGTGGTCGCCTTCGTTGCCGTGCTGTGCGGCGCCACAAGCTGTGTGGAGATGGCGGCCTTCGGACGCGCAAAAGCGCACATCTTCAGAGACTTCCTGAAGCTCAAGCGCGCGATCCCGTCGCATGACACCTTCTCGACGGTGTTTCGCATGATCGATCCCGGGGCACTCGACGCCGCCTTCGGGCAGGTCTTCGCGGATGTCGAGGCGCTCATGGCCGACGGTGACGTGGTTGCGGTGGATGGCAAGTCGTTGCGCGGCGCGCGCGACCAGGGGCAGGGTGTGAATACCCGCATGATGGTGTCGGCCTACGCGTCGCGGCTGCGGCTGACGCTGGCCAGCGTGCCCGCCGATCGCGGCACGGAACTGGATGCGGCGCTCAGGGCTCTGGGGCTGATCGCGCTCAAGGGCAAGGTCGTGACCGCGGATGCGCTGCACTGCAATCGCCGCACGGTTGACGCGATCAATGCGCAGGGCGGCGACTGGTGCCTCACCCTCAAGGCCAATCAGGACTCGCTTCTCTCCGACGCGCGCGC
>PUKW01000080.1 GCA_003550665.1 Paracoccaceae bacterium
ACTGGCTCAGCCAGGACAGTTCGGTCACACCGCCCGTGTGCCTGACCGCTTTCGCCGCCGCGGCGATCGCGGGCAGCCGCCCGATGCCCACCGGCGTGACCGCCTGGAAGATGGCCAAGGCGCTCTACATCGTCCCGCTGATGTTCGCCTTCACCCCGATCCTGACCGGCACGCTCATCGAAAAGCTCGAGGTCGCGATCCTGACGCTCGCGGCGCTCTATGCCCTCGCGGCGGTATTCGAGGGGCACATGGAGGCAAGCGTGAGCCTGCTGCAGCGCGGGCTTCTGGCGATCCTGTGCACGCTCCTGATCTGGCCCGATTTCGACCCGATTGTGCGCTGGGGCGCCTTCTTCGCCTTCGTTGTCCTGCTCGCCCTGAACATCGTCAAGGACCGCCGGGAGCGCAGCGCAAGCACCGCGCCGGCCGAATGACGGCGGGGGGACGACCGCACCCCCCGGCCGGTGCCGACCGAGACGTGATCAAACCGCGCGCGTCAGCCCGGCAGCGTGTCGAGGGTGCGGCGGAACTTGTCCACGATCTCGTCGATATGGGCGTGCTCGGCGATGAACATCGGCGCGACGATGCCGGAATCGCCGGTGAATTTCACGTGCAGCCCCTCATGGAACATCGCGATCTGCGCAGCCGTGCCCCGCTTGCCCGGCCCCTCCGGCGCCGGGTGCAGCTCCACGCCGCCCATCATGCCGATGCCGCGAATGTCGCGCACCATCTGGTGATCCGCCAGCGTCCAGAGCTGCTCGAGGAAATAGGGCGACAGCTCCGCGGCGCGCGCGAACAGCCCCTCCTCGGCATAGATCTCCAGCGCCGCAAGCCCGGCCGCGCAGGCCGCGGGGTGACCCGAATAGGTATAGCCGTGGAAGAACTCGATCGCGCCGGGGGCGGCAGCGTCGGTGACTGTCTCGAAGACCTCGTCGCGCACGGCGACCGCGCCCATCGGGATGGAGGCGTTGGTCAGCGCCTTGGCCATGGTCATGATGTCGGGCGTCACGCCGAAGGCCTGCGAGGCGAAATTGCCGCCCACGCGGCCGAAACCGGTGATCACCTCGTCGAAGACGAGCAGGATCCCGTGCGCGTCGCAGATCTCGCGCAGCCGCTGCAGATACCCGACCGGCGGCACCAGCGTACCGGTCGATCCGGCGACCGGCTCGACGAAGCACGCCGCGATGCTGTCGGCGCCGTAAGTGTCCACGGCACGCTGCAGATCCTCGGCCAGCTCGACGCCGTTTTGCGGCTGACCCTGCGCGAACAGCTCGTCGCCCGTCCAGGTGTGGCGCATATGCACGACATCGGGCATCGTTACCGGGAAACGGCGACGGTTATTGACCATTCCCGACAGCGACACGCCGCCGATATTGACCCCGTGATAGGCGCGCTCGCGGCTGACAAAGCGCAGCCGGTCCCGCCCGCGCGCCGCGTGATACGCCATCGCGATCTTGAGCGCGGTATCCACCGCCTCGGAGCCGGAATTGACGAAAAAGACGTGATTGAAACTGTCGGGCAACAGCCGCGCGAGCTGCTCGGCCAGCGCGAAACTCAGCGGGTGCCCCGTGCCGAAAGGGCTGACAAAGGTCAGATCCTTCATCGTCTCGTGCACCGCCTCGACGATCTTCGGGTGGCAGTGCCCGGCCGGCGCACAGAACAGCCCCGAGGAGCCGTCGATGACCTGCCCACCGTGGTGATTGGTCAGATACTGCCCCTGCGCGCGCGTCACCAGCCGCGGATCCGTCTTGAAGCCGCGGTTGTCGGTGAAGGGCATCCAGTGTTCTTCGAGCGAATTCGTCTTGGTATCGAGTGCCATGCGTGCGTGCCTTCCTCTTGTGAGCCGCTTGCGGCCACCTCCGGTGTGGTCGCGAGCATGACAAGGATGCGCCCGCTTCCCTACATCCACATCGCGAGCTAGTCTATGTCCAGTTCCCGGCGGCCCGGACGCGCATCATGACGATCTCGAGGGAAGTCTTCTTTCTCGACCCCGAGGCGAAAACCAGCAAGCAAAGCCAGATCCAGCAGATCGTCGCCGACGCCGTGCTGTCCGGGCGGGTTCGCGCCGGCGACAAGCTGCCGTCGACGCGCCAGCTCGCGAAGCATCTCGGCGTCTCGCGCATCACCGTCACGCTGGCCTTCAACGATCTCGTGGCGGAAGAATACCTGTCGTCGCGCGCACGCTCAGGCTATTTCGTCTCAAGCAATGCACCACCGCCCGCGCAGCCCTCGCCCGGTCATGGCGCGGACGACAAGGTCGACTGGAGCCGCGCGCTGCGCCGCCGCTATGCCGGCTTTCCGGCGGTGGAGAAGCCCGCCGACTGGCGCCGTTTTCCCTACCCTTTCGTCTACGGGCAGGCCGACCCCGAGCTCTTCGATCAGGCGGCGTGGCGGCTCTGCGCGCTCGAGGCGCTCGGGCGCAGGGAATTCGACAGCCTCACGCTCGACTACGGCGAACAGGACGACCCCGAACTCGTGAACTTCATCGTGAGCCAGACGCTGCCCCGGCGCGGTATCCGTGCGCGGCGCGAACAGGTCCTGATCACGCTCGGCGCGCAGAACGCCCTGTGGCTGGCGGCGCAGCTCCTGTGCGGCGATGGCGGGCGTGTCGTGCACGAACAACCGGTCTATGCCGGCATTCGCGACATCCTGCGCGCATCGGGCGCCGCGCGCCATCCGGTCACGGTCGACGAGTCCGGGCTCGATCCGGCCGCGCTGCCCGAAGCCACGGATGTGGTGGTGGTCACGCCCAGCCACCACTCCCCGACGACCGCGACCATGCCGATGGAGCGCCGGCGTGCCCTTCTCAGGCTCGCGGCCGAGCGCGATTTCCTCATCATCGAGGATGATTACGAGTTCGAGATGAGCTTTCTCGCCCCGCCCTCGCCGGCGCTCAAATCGCTGGATACGGAAGGTCGCGTGATCTATGCGGGCAGCTTCTCGAAATCGGTGTTTCCGGGGCTGCGCCTCGGCTACCTGGTCGGGTCCGAGCCCTTCATCCGCGAGGCGCGCGCCCTGCGCACGACGGTGCTGCGCCACCCGCCCGGCTTCATCCAGCGCACGACGGCGCGCTTTCTGGCCAAGGGGCACTATGCGGCGCTGATCCGGCGCATGATGGCGGCCTATGAGGCGCGGCATGGCGCGGCGCTGGAGGCCTTTGCGCGCCGTGGTCTGCAGATCGCCGGGCGCGCCGCCTTCGGAGGATCCTCCTTCTGGATGCGCGCGCCCGTCAACGTCGATACCGAGGAGCTGGCGCGCATCCTGCAGTCGGACGGGGTGCTGATCGACCCCGGCCGCCCCTTTTTCGAGGGCGCCGATCCCCCGCGAAACTACTTCCGGCTCGGCTTCTCCTCGATCGGAGTCGATCGGATCCCCGAGGGCGTGGCGCGGATTGCACGGGGGATCAGTGATCTGGACAGCAAGGCCGAATGAAACTGGCCCTAATCGCGCCGCGGGGCTTTCGACATACTCGCAACCCGAGCCGCCGCGCGCAGAACCACACCAATTGGAGGAGACGACGATGCGGATGACCACCGAGGAGGCCTTCGTCAAGACGCTGCAGCGCCACGGGATCCGGCATGCCTTCGGGATCATCGGCTCGGCGATCATGCCGATTTCGGATCTGTTTCCGAAGGCCGGCATCACCTTCTGGGACGGGGCGCATGAGGGCAGCGCGGGGATGATGGCGGATGGCTACACGCGCGCCACCGGCGAGATGTGCATGATGATCGCGCAGAACGGCCCCGGCATCACCAATTTCGTCACCGCCGTGAAGACCGCCTACTGGAACCACACGCCGCTGCTGCTGGTCACGCCGCAGGCGGCCAACAAGACGATCGGGCAGGGCGGCTTTCAGGAAGTCGAGCAGATGAAGCTGTTCGAGGACATGGTCGCCTACCAGGAGGAGGTGCGCGACCCGAGCCGCGTGCCCGAGGTGCTGGCGCGGGTGATCTCGAAGGCGAAGCACCTGTCGGGCCCGGCGCAGATCAACCTGCCGCGCGATTACTGGACGCAGGTGATCGATGTGGAGATTCCGCAGGCGCTGGAATTCGAACGCTCCGGCGGTGGCGAGGCCTCCGTCGCGCAGGCCGCGGAGCTGCTCTCGGGTGCGGCGAACCCGGTGATCCTGAACGGCGCCGGTGTCGTGCTCTCGCCGGGCGGCATCGAGGCCAGCAAGGCGCTGGCCGAGCGGCTCGATGCGCCGGTCTGCGTTGGGTATCAGCACAATGACGCGTTTCCGGGCTCGCATCCGCTGTTTGCCGGCCCGCTGGGCTATAACGGCTCGAAGGCGGCGATGGAGCTGATCCGGGACGCGGATGTGGTGCTGTGCCTTGGCACGCGGCTCAATCCGTTCTCCACCCTGCCCGGCTACGGCATGGAATACTGGCCCGCGAACGCGAAGGTCATCCAGGTGGACATCAACCCCGACCGGATCGGCCTGACCAAGACCGTCAGCGTCGGCATCCTCGGCGATGCCGCCAAGGTGGCGCGCGGCATCCTTGCGGGGCTGTCGCCGACGGCGGGGGATGCGGGCCGCACCGAGCGCCGTGACCGCATCGCCGAGACAAAGTCACGCTGGGCGCAACAGCTCAGCAGCATGGATCACGAGGAGGACGATCCCGGCACCACATGGAACGAACGCGCCCGCGCCGACAAGCCCGACTGGATGAGCCCGCGCATGGCCTGGCGCGCGATCCAGGCCGCGCTGCCGCGCGACGCCATCATCAGCTCGGATATCGGCAACAACTGCGCCATCGGCAACGCCTACCCGTCCTTCGA
>PUKW01000098.1 GCA_003550665.1 Paracoccaceae bacterium
GCGATCATCCTCGACCGCATCACCCAGGCGCTCGGGGATCAGGGCCGTGTCTCGAAGAGCCCGTCGCTACTGGACACGCTCAAGGGGTTCATTCGCCCGTCCGGAACGGCCGCGCAGCGCGGGGCCGCCTGACGGGCGCAATGGCGCCGCGGTCCGCCCGCGGCCACGAGAGCGCCGCGCGCCCGGCGCGCGGCATCAGGAGGAACCGAATAACGGAGGTGACACTATGACACCGATGGCACGCATCCGGACCGCCGCGACCACCGCGCTCTGCGCGGGCGTGCTCGCCGCACCCGGCGCGGCGATGGCCGACGACATGCCCGGCGAGGGCGTCACGATCAACATGGCGCAGGCCACTTGGGACACCGGCTGGTTCCCGGCCGAGGTCTACAAGCAGCTGCTCGAGGAGCTGGGTTACACGGTGGATGGGCCGACCACCCTCGACAACCCGCCCTTCTACGAGTCCGCCAGCTTCGGCGATCTCGACCTGTGGGTGAATGGCTGGTTCCCGCTGCACAACACCTATCTCGAGCGCGTCGATAACGTCGAGCTCGTGGGCTACGTCGTTGAGGCCGGCGCGCTCGAGGGCTACCTGATCGACCGCGCCACCGCCGAGGAATACGGCATCACCCATATCGAGGACATCCTCGATCCCGAGGTGGCGCAGGCCTTCGACGCGACCGGCGACGGCAAGGCCGAGATGGTCGGCTGCCCGCCGGGCTGGGGCTGCGAGGAGGTCATCAGCCACCATTTCGAGGAATTCGGCTGGGACGAATACATCAACGTGATCTCGGCCGACTACGCGCCCTCGATGGCCGATGCGATCGCGCGCTATGAGGGGGGCGAGTCGATCTTCTTCTACACCTGGACACCGAACTGGACGGTCTCCGAGCTGGTGCCGGGCGAGGATGTCGTCTGGCTGCAGATGGAGAACGTCTCGCTGCCCGAGGGGCATGGCGACCTCGTCGACCAGACCTCGGTGGCGGATCTCGAGGGCTGCCAGGGCGCCGAGGAGTGCAACCTGGGCTTCCCGGCCAATGATATCCGCCCTGTCGTCAATGCGGACTTCATCGAGGAGCATCCGGCGGTGCGTGCGCTTCTGGAGAACGCCAGCATTGATCTTCAGGCGATCTTCGATCAGAACGCGCTGATGCATGAGGGCGAGGACTCCTCCGATGACATCGCGCGTCATGCCGCGGAGTATATCGAGGAGAACCGCGAGCAGGTCGATGAGTGGCTGCAGGCGGCGCGCGACGCGTCTTAACCGGGCCGCAAGGGTCGTTCGGGCCGCAGCCGGCACGCCCGGCTGCGGCCTTTTCGTTTTCGGGCGCCGAACGCGATCTGCCCAATCGCGCGTCACCGCCGCTGGCGCTGCACAATAAGTCGGCAATTCATCGCGGCCGCGCCGCCTCCTCGACGGCGCCGCGTTTGCCCGCGTTTTCCCATCGCCTAACCCTTAAGTCGGTTGCACAGAAAACGGCCCGCCGATGACCGCGCCCGACCCCACCGCGATTTCCCCGCAGCGCAGCCACGGCCGCGCCGGGCTGGTGATGGGCGCAGGCGGGCGGCTCGCCGATCTGCACCAGTCGGGCTGCGCCAAGCTCTTCCTGCCGCGCGGACATGCGCCGATGCCCGAGGCGGTGTTCGTCAACACCGCGGGGGGTCTTACCGGCGGGGACACGCTGCACAGCGCCGTTACCCTCGCCCCCGGGGCCACGCTCGCCTGCACCACCCAGGCCGCCGAGCGGGTCTATCGCAGCGCGGGCGGCGCGGCGCGGGTCGATGCGCAGCTCACCCTCGGCGCCGGCGCCTCGCTCGCCTGGCTGCCGCAGGAGACAATACTGTTCGACCGCAGCGCGCTGGAGCGGCGCGTCACCGTCGAGATGGCGGAGGATGCCGAGCTGGTGCTTGCCGAGATGCTCACCCTCGGGCGCGCGGCGATGGGCGAGCATGCCATTTCCGCGGCGCTCACCGATGGCCGCGTGATCCGCCGGGGCGGCCGGCTCATCACCCATGATGTGCAGCGCGCGGCGCTGCCGCTGCCCGCCGATCCGGCGCTTCTGGGCGATGCGACGGCGCTCGCCACGCTGATCCTCGTCGCCCCCGATGCCGAGGACCGCGCCGCGCCGCTGCGCGCGGCGCTCAACGCGGACGGTGTCGCCGCCGCGGTGTCGGCCTGGGAGGGGCGGCTGATGGCGCGGCTCTTGTCGCCGGCGCCGCACCGGCTGCGCGCCGTGCTCGCGCGCGGGCTCGCCACCCTGCGCGGCGCCGGCTTGCCGCGCGCCTGGGCCAGTCAACAGGAGGTCGCATGAATCTCTCGCCGCGCGAGAAGGACAAGCTTCTGGTCAGCGTCGCCGCCATGGTCGCGCGCGGCCGGCTGGAGCGGGGCGTCAAGCTGAACCATCCCGAGGCGATCGCGCTGATCACCGATTTCGTCGTCGAGGGCGCGCGCGACGGCCGCAGCGTCGCCGACCTGATGCAGGCCGCGGGCACTGTCATCACCCGCGAGCAGTGCATGGACGGCATCCCCGAGATCGTCACCGAGGTGCAGGTCGAGGCGACCTTCCCCGACGGCACCAAGCTCGTCACCGTCCACGACCCGATCCGCTGAAGGAGCACCCCATGCGCCATATCCCGCTCGCCGCCGCGTTCCTACTGCCCACCGCCGCCTGGGCGCATCCGCACCCGCATGAGCACACCCATGGCACCGGCTTCGTGGACGGGCTCCTGCACCCGCTGATGGGCGCCGACCACCTCGCCGCGATGCTTGCGGTGGGGCTGTGGGCGGCGCTCACCGGGGGGCGCGCGCTCTGGGCCTATCCGCTGGCTTTTGTTGCGGCGATGGCGCTTGCCGGGCTGATCGGGGCGGGGCAGGCGCCGCTGCCGGGTGTCGAGCCGGTGATCCTCGCCTCGGTGATCGTGGTGGGGGCGGCGGCGGCGCTCGCACTTCGGGTGCCGATGGCGGCCGCGATGGCGGCGCTGGCGCTGTTCGGGGCCGCGCATGGCTATGCGCATGGCGTCGAGGGGCCGGCGACGGCCGGGTATCCGGCCGGATTCGTGCTCGCCACGCTCGGGCTGCACGCCGCCGGGCTCGCCATCGGGATCGGGGCGATGCGCATGCACCGCCCCGTCGCCACCCGTGCCGTCGCCGCCGTCACCGCGATCGCGGGCACCTGGATCACGCTGGCATGATCCCCGGCGAGATCATCCCCGCCGAGGGCGAGATCACCCTCAACGCGGATCGCGAGGCGATCACGCTCATCGTCGCCAATACCGGCGACCGCCCGGTGCAGGTCGGCAGCCATTACCACTTCGCCGAGACCAACCCCGCGCTCGATTTCGACCGCGCCGCGGCGCGGGGGATGCGGCTCGACATCGCCGCGGGCACCGCGATCCGGCTCGAGCCGGGCCAGACCCGCGAGGTGCGGCTCATCCCCTATGGCGGCGCGCGGCGGGTCTTCGGCTTCAACCAGCACGTGATGGGGGATCTATGACGACCCGCATTTCCCGCGCGGCCTATGCCGACATGTTCGGCCCCACCACCGGGGACCGGGTGCGGCTCGCCGATACCGCACTGATCATCGAGGTCGAGCGCGACATGACGACCTACGGCGAGGAGGTCAAGTTTGGCGGCGGCAAGGTGATCCGCGACGGGATGGGCCAGTCGCAGCGCAGCCGCGCCGAGGGGGCGGTGGACACGGTGATCACCAACGCGCTGATCCTCGATGTGAGCGGCATCTACAAGGCCGATATCGGCCTGAAGGACGGCAACATCGCCGCCATCGGCAAGGCCGGCAACCCGGACACCCAGCCCGGCGTCGATATCGTCATCGGCCCCGGCACCGAGGCGATCGCCGCCGAGGGGCGGATCGTCACCGCGGGCGGCTTCGATGCGCACATCCATTTCATCTGCCCCCAGCAATGCGACGACGCGCTGCATTCGGGGCTCACGACGATGCTCGGCGGCGGCACCGGCCCGGCGCATGGCACGCTGGCGACGACCTGCACGCCGGGGCCGTGGCATATCGGGCGGATGCTGCAGGCCGCCGACGGCATTGCGATGAACCTCGCCTTTGCGGGCAAGGGCAATGCCTCCACCCCGGCCGCGCTGGAGGAGCAGATCCGCGCCGGGGCCTGTGCGCTCAAGATGCACGAGGACTGGGGCACCACGCCCGGCGTGATCGACAACTGCCTCAAAGTCTGCGACGCCTTCGACGTGCAGGCGATGATCCACTCCGACACGCTCAACGAGTCCGGCTTCGTCGAGAACACCATCGCCGCGATGAAGGGGCGCACGATCCACGCCTATCACACCGAGGGCGCGGGCGGCGGCCATGCCCCCGACATCATCCGGCTGTGCGGCGAGGCGAATGTCATCCCCTCCTCCACCAACCCGACGCGGCCCTACACGGTCAACACCATCGAGGAGCATCTCGACATGCTCATGGTTTGCCACCACCTCGACAAGCGCATCCCCGAGGACGTGGCCTTTGCCGAAAGCCGCATCCGGCGCGAGACCATCGCCGCCGAGGACATCCTGCACGACATGGGCGCGTTTTCCGTCATCGCCTCGGACAGCCAGGCGATGGGGCGCGTGGGCGAGGTCATCATTCGCACCTGGCAGACCGCGCACAAGATGAAGGTTCAGCGCGGCCGCCTGCCCGAGGAGACGGGGGAGAACGACAATATCCGCGCGCGCCGCTACATCGCGAAATACACCATCAATCCCGCCATTGCGCATGGCATGGACGCGCATATCGGCTCGGTCGAGGTCGGCAAGCGGGCCGATCTGGCGATCTGGAAGCCGGCTTTTTTCGGCGCCAAGCCCGAGATGGTGCTGCTCGGCGGCACCATCGCCGTGGCGCAGATGGGCGATCCCAACGCCTCGATCCCGGTTCAGCCGATGCATTCGCGCCCGATGTTCGGCGCCTTCGGCGGCAGCCTGCCGCGCGGCTCGGTCAGCTTCGTTTCCGCCGCGGCGCAGCAGGAGGGTATCGGCGGGGCGCTGGGGCTCGCCAAGGCAACGCTGCCGGTGCACAACACGCGCGGCGGCATCGGCAAGGCGGCGATGCGGCTCAACGATGCCTGCCCGACGATCACCGTCGATCCCGAGACCTACGAGGTGCGCGCCGATGGCGAGATCCTGACCTGCGCCCCCGCCGCCGAGCTGCCGCTCGCGCAGCGCTACTTCCTCTACTGAGCCCCGCGCAAGGCGGCCATTCCGAGATTGCAATGCAAATGGCAGAGCTGATGACCTATATCCTCCTCAACACCGCAGTTTTTGTATATGAGGGGACCGACCATGGCACATATCGCCAGCCCGCAGACCAATCCGCAAGCGCTCGCGCAGCGCGCTCTCGCCGCCGTCATCGGCGCGTTTCAGGCGGTGCGGTATTTCTTTGCCGTGATGACCCGCGCCACCGCGACGCAGACCCTGATGACGCAGTCCGAAGTGGAGCTCGCCGCCCGCGGACTCACGCGCCAGCAGCTCGTGGACTACATCATCGACGGCTCCGCGCCGCGCTGACGCGCGCGCCGGCGCGGTGGCGGGTTTTCGCTGCAGCGCAGAAAGGTCCTTTGCCGCGCGGCGCGACGTCTTATCTATGCCCCGGGAGGAGACCACCGGTTCCGGAGGTTTCCGACAATGACCGACACCGCAACACTCCTCGCCATGCCGATCCAGCGCCGCGTCGACGCCTATTTCGCCGGGATGGGGCAGGGCATGAACGCCCATGCCGAGATCCGGGCCCGTCAGGACGAGCTCGAACGCCTGTTCGAGAAATCAGACTCGCAACTCGCCGCGATGGGGTTGACCCGCGACGGAATACCGCACCACGTCTTTCGCGACCGTTTCTGGGTCTGAGGGGAACGCCATGAGCGCGCCCCGCAGCCATACCCTGCACCGCGCGGGTACGTGGTCCGGCGCGCATGACACCGTGGCGCTGAGCTATGACGAGCGTTTCCTTCGTCGCAAGCGGCTGATCAGCGATGCGGGAACCATCTTCTTCGTGGACCTGCCCGAAACCGTCAGCCTCGCCGAAGGCGACGCCTTCGCGCTGCCTGACGGCACGCATGTGGCGGTCACCGCCGCGCCCGAGGCACTTCTCGAGGTGCGCGGGCCGGAGCTCGCCCGTCTCGCCTGGCATATCGGCAACCGCCACACACCCTGCCAGATCGAGCCCGATCACCTGCTGATCCGGCATGACCATGTGCTTGCCGACATGCTCGCCCGGCTCGGGGCGGAACTCACCGAGATCACGGCCCCCTTCAGCCCGGAGGGCGGCGCCTATGGGCATGGCCGGACCATGGGACATGAGCACGGCCACGCGCACGGCCATGCGCATCCGGGGCACGAGCACCACGGCCATGAGCATTGAGGCTGCCGCGTGAAGCCCGAGCCGCCGCCCGCGCGCCCGGCCGCGGACCTGCTGGCGATCACGCAATGGCTGTCGCCGGCCTTTCCGATCGGCGCCTTCGCTTATTCGCACGGGCTGGAATGGGCGATCGCGGCGGGCGAGGTGCATGATGCCGACAGCCTGCATGGCTGGATCGCGGCGGCTTTGCGCCACGGCACTGGGCGCAATGACGCGATCCTCGCCGCGCATGCGCTGCGCGGGCATGACGCGGAAGAACTCGCGGAGCTGGCCGAAGCCCTCGCCCCCGCAGCGGAGCGGCTCCTGGAGCTTCGCGCGCAGGGGGCGGCGTTCTGCCGGGCGGTGAATGCCGTGAGCGGGCGGCAGATGCCGCAGATGGCGCTTCCGGTGGCGCTCGGCGTGGCCGCGCGGGACATGGCGGTGCCGGCGTCGACGGTGATCGCGTTGATGCTGCAGGCGTTTGCCAGCAATCTCGTCACCATCGGCGTGCGCTATGTGCCGCTTGGCCAGACGGCGGGGCAGGGGGTGCTCGCGGCCCTGCATCCGATTATCAACCATCTCGCCGCCGAGGCACCGGAGCGCAGCCTCTCGGAACTCGGCGGCGCCTTCTTTCGCGGCGACATGGCCGCGGCATGGCATGAAACCCAGGAAACGAGGATGTTCAGGACATGACCTCTCCCAACGGCCCCTTGCGCGTCGGCATCGGCGGCCCCGTCGGCGTGGGCAAGACGACGCTCACCGAAAAGCTCTGCCGCGCGATGCGCGATCGCTTCGAGCTCGCGGTGATCACCAACGACATCTATACCCGCGAGGATGCCGAGGCGCTGGTGCGTGCGCAGGCGCTGCCCTCCGAGCGCATCCGCGGCGTGGAGACGGGCGGCTGCCCGCACACCGCGATTCGCGAGGATGCCTCGATCAACCTCGCCGCGCTGGCGGAGCTCAACGCGGCGTTTCCCGATCTCGACGTGGTGTTCATCGAGTCGGGCGGCGACAACCTCGCCGCGACGTTCTCGCCCGAGCTCGCGGATCTGACCGTCTATCTCATCGACACCGCCGCCGGGCAGGACATCCCGCGCAAGAAGGGGCCCGGCGTGGCGCGCTCGGATATCCTCGTGATCAACAAGACGGATCTGGCGCCGCATGTCGGCGTGTCGGTGGCCGGGCTCGAGGCCGATGCGGCCGCGACGCGCGCGGGGCGGCCCTTCGTGATGGCCGCACTCGGGCGCGACGAAGGCGTGGCCGAGATCGTCGCACTGATCGAGGAACTCGGCGGGCTTGGCAGGGTGCAGGCGGCGCAATGAGCGCCGCCGCGCGTTACGTGGGCCGGCGCACCGCCCAGCCCGCGAAGATGCGCTCGAGAAGCACCACCACGTAGTAGAGCGCGATACCCAGCAGCGCGAGCGCGATCAGCACTGCGAACATCAGCGGATAATCCGAGTTGATCCGACCCGACTGGAACAGATGCCCCAGCCCGCGGCCATGCGGCTCGACGATTTCCATCAGGTTGGTGCCGATGAAGGCCAGCGTCACGGCCACCTTGAGCGCGCCGAAGAATTCCGGCAGCGTCTTGGGCAGCGCGATCTTCCAGAAGATCGTGAAGCGCGATGCCCCCAGCGAGCGCAGGATGTCGCGGTACTCCGGCTCCAACGTCGACAGCCCGATCGCCACCGATACCGAGATCGGAAAGAAGGAGATCATGAAGGCGATCATGATGGTGTTGAAATCGTGCTGGCCCACGAACAGCAGCGCCATGATCGGCACCACGGTGGCCTTCGGGATCGCGTTGAAGCCTACGAGAAGCGGGTAGAGCGCATCGTTGAGGATCCGCGACAGCCCCATCAGCATGCCGAAGAATGTCCCCACCACGATCGCGATCAAGAGCCCCGCAACGGTGCGCCACAGCGTCTGCCAGCTGTAGATCGCGAAGAGCTCGTAGAAATCGAGAAAGCGCGGGCCGACATCGGAGGGCGCGGCCATGACGTAGGTCGGCCACTGATTGTACCACACCAGCCATTCCCAGCCGAGCCCCACTATGAGCAGACCGGCGAGCGGGGCGAGGACCTTGCGCGGATGGACCTTCATTGCGCGGCCTCCTCGGCGGGGGCGCGGCCCTGCGCGATCTGGATCTGGTGGCGCAGCGTGGCGAGCTTTTCCACCGACGCGGCGGAGTAGAGCATGTCGATGGGGCGCGGGGCCGGGTCCTCGATCTGCATGACGTATTGCGTGCGCGCAGGGCGGCCCGACAGCACCACGACCTGGTCGCCGAGATAAACGCTCTCGCGAAGGTCGTGGGTGATGAGCACGGTGGTGAAGGACTCCTCGCTGCGCAGCTGGTGCATGGTCTGCCAGAGGTCTTCGCGGGTGAAGGCGTCGAGCGCGCCGAAGGGTTCGTCGAGGATCAGCACCTCGGGCTTGTGCACGATCGACCGGCACAGCGATGCGCGCTGACGCATGCCGCCCGAGAGCTCCGAGGGGCGCTTGTCACCGAAGCCGTCGAGCCCGACAAGCGCGAGCAGCTCCTCGGCGCGTTCGCGGCGCGCGCGCCGGGTCATGCGCGGCGCCACGATCTCGAGCGGCAGGGTGATATTGTCCATGATCGTGCGCCATTCCAGCAGCACCGGGTTCTGGAAGGCCATGCCCACCGTCTTGCGCGGCGAGGTTACCCGCTCGCCATGCAGCCAGACCTCGCCGGTGTCGGGAAACATCAGCCCTGCGATCAGCCGCGTCAGCGTGGACTTGCCGCAGCCCGACGGGCCAACCACGGCGCAAAAGCCGTTCTCGGGCACCGCGAGTTCGAGGCCGTCCAGAACGGGAAGCGGCCCTTCGTCGGTCTGGTAGGCGTGGGTGACGTTCTTGATCTCGATGAGGTTCGTCATGCACCGGGCTCGCAGGAAATCATGGAGGTGCGCCCGGCGGCGGGCCGGGCGCACCGGTCGCGCGCCGGGCGCGGTTCAGTCGAGCATGCGGTCTTCGGGCAGGTATTCCGAGGTGAAGTAGAGCTCCGGCTCGGGATCGCGCTCGAAGTCGTGCGTCTCCTCGATCTGCTCGAGTGCGCGCGCGAAGCGGTCCTCGTCGATCCCGCCGATGCCGTGCTCGCGCACCCAGTTGGTGATGATGTTGTTGTCGAGCGCGAGTTCGAGCCGCTCAACCTCGAGCTCCTCGTCGATGGCCGGGTTGCGCTCGGCGATCGCGGCGACGCCGGATTCCGGATCGGCAATGGTGTCGCGCACGCCCTCGACGACGGCGGTGAGAAAACCGGTCACGGCCTCCGGGTTCTCGTCGGCGAAGTCCGTGTTGACGATGATCGCGTTGCCGTAAAGCTCGAGCCCGTAATCCGACATCTGCATCACCGAGATGTCGTCCTCGTCCACGCCCTGCCGGCGCAGGTTCAAAAACGAGGTGAAGGAAAAGCCCGTGATCGCATCGACATTGCCCTGCGCGAGCATCGGTTCGCGGGTGGGAAAGCCGACCTCCTCGACGGTGATCGCATCCACGTCGAGGTTGTTGGCCGAGGCGAAGGCCGGAAACTGCGCCCAGGCCCCGTCCGGCGGCGGCGCGCCGAGGGTGCGCCCCTCGAGATCGGCGGGCTCGGACACGCCGAGGCTGTGGCGGCCGACGATCGCGAAGGCGGGGGCGTCATAGATCATCATCACCGCCGTGACCGGCGCGCCCTCGTTGGCGTCGAGGAACTTCACCAGGCTCGCCATGTCGGCAAAGCCGATGGGGTAGGCGCCGGAGGCGACCTTGGGGATCGCGTCGAGCGAGCCTTCGCCCGCGGAAATCTCCACGTCGAGCCCCTGATCGGCGAAGTGGCCGTTGTCGATGGCGAGGAAATAGGGCGCAGAAGGCCCCTCGAAGCTCCAGTCGAGGGTGAAGTTGATGCTCATTTCGTCCGCAGCGGCGGGGCTTGCGAGCACGAGCCCCGTGGCGGTGGCGGTGACGATTCGGGTCAGCACGGCGGATCCTCCTGTTGGTTCGCTCCGGTCTGCCCCCTGCCTGCCCGAAGCCGCCGGACGGCGCGAGGCCGCGGCGAGCGCGGCGGGTCGGAGCGGGGCGAAAATTGTGGTGTTGCCTTTTCGTGAGGCAGATGCTGCAAAAAACGGCGGCACTTCGCAAGAGCCATGCGACAGGAGCCTCGGATTTCGCCGCGTCGCGTCGCGGGGATCGGGGCGTTGACGCCGTGCGGCGCGGGCGGCAAGCAGGGCGGCGGCGCGGCTGTCGCGCTGCATCGGGAGACCCGCCTTGATACATGCCGTGCCCCGCTCCAGCCCCGGATGCCCGGGATCCAGGCCGTCATGACGGTGGATTGGCCGCGCGCGGCGCCGGGGATGCGGGTGGGGCTGTTCGGTGGCTCCTTCGATCCGCCGCATGAGGGGCACGTCCATGTCACGCGCGAGGCGCTCAAGCGCTTCGGGCTCGACCGCGTCTGGTGGCTGGTCAGCCCCGGCAATCCTCTCAAGCCCCGCGGGCCGGCGCCGCTCGACGCGCGCATCGCGGCTGCGCGCGGGCTGATGCAGCATCCCCGCGTCGTGGTGAGCGATCTCGAGGCGCAGCTGGGCACGCGCTACACGGCCGCAACGCTCGAGCATATTCTCGGCCGATACCGAGGGGTTCGTTTCGTGTGGCTCATGGGCGCGGACAATCTCGCGGGGTTTCACCGCTGGGATCGCTGGGAGTGGATCATGGAGACGGTGCCCATCGGGGTGCTGGCACGGCCGGGGGCGCGGCTGCGCGCGTTGCGCTCTAAGGCGGCGCTGCGCTACGATCGGCTCCGGGTGCCGCCGCAACGCGCCGGCCTGCTCGCCGACAACGCGCCGCCAGCGTGGTGTTTCGTGAATCTGCCGATGCGTGATATATCGTCAAGCGCGTTGCGCGCCCGCGAGCAGGGCTCGACGGGAGGGGCACAACCCCGTGAGCCGGGCGCGCGCCGGTGAAATCGGGCTTGCCACCGATCTGGCGGGACGATTTAGCTGCAACAGCTTAGCGTGACGGTTCACCATGACTGCTCGATCAATGCGACTTTCCCGACGTGCGGCCCTGATGGGGGCCCTCGCCAGCATGGCTGCGCCGGCCCTCGGCGAGCCCGGCGCGCAGCGTCCGCGGGCGCGCGGCCACACGATGCCGGCCGACGATGTGATCGAATCGGCGCGGCTGAGCGGGCGGGTGAGCTTCGCGGTCGCCGATCTTTCGGATGGCGAACTCATCGAGACGCGTGGCGGGGCGATCGCGCAGCCCCCGGCAAGTGTCGCGAAGGCGGTGACGGCGCTCTATGCGCTCGAGGCGCTGGGGCCGAGCTACCGTTTTCGCACGCAGATCGTGGCAACGGGGCCGCTGCGCAACGGACGCCTCGAGGGCGACCTGATCCTCGTGGGCTCGGGCGACCCGACGCTCGATGCGGACGCGCTGGGCGACCTCGCGCTCAAGCTCGAGGAGATGGGCGTGCGCGAGATCGCCGGCGCGTTCCTCACCGAGGACGACGCATTGCCGACGATCACGGCGATCGACCCGGCGCTGCCCGACGAGGCGGCATACAACCCGCCGGTGTCCGGGCTCAACCTCAATTTCAACCGCGTCCATTTCGGCTGGCGCGCCGAGGGCGGCGATTATGTCGTGGACATGGACGCGCGCGCGCGCCGCTATCGGCCGCGCGTTCAGGTGGCGCGGATGGAGGTCGTCGATCGGAGCGGGCCGGTCTACACCCACTCCAACAGCGGCGGCCTCGACCAATGGACCGTCGCGCGCTCGGCGCTCGGCGCGGAGGGGAGCCGCTGGCTGCCGGTGCGCCAGCCGGCGGCCTATGCGGCCGACGCCTTTCGCACCATCGCGCGCGTGCACGGGCTGACGCTGCCGTCGGATGCGGCGGAGGTGACGCCGGTCGGCGACGGGGGGCAGCGGTTGTTGCTGGCTGATCACGTCTCGCAGCCGCTCGAGTCGATCATCGAGGACATGCTCAATTACTCCACCAATCTCACGGCGGAGGCGCTCGGTCTCGCGGCGAGCAAGGCGCGCGGCGGGGACCCGCGCACGCTCGCGGACTCGGGCGAGCATATGGCGGCCTGGGCGCGGCGGCGCTTCGGGCTTGCGGATGTGCCGGTCTTTGCGGATCACTCCGGGCTGAGCGACGCCGCGCGCATCACGCCCGAAGCCATGGTGCAGATCCTCGTGCGCGCGGCATCGGCGGGCGAGCTGCGTCCGCTCCTGCGCGACATCGTGCTGCGCAATGCATCGGGTGCGCCGGACCCGTCGACCGGGGTGACGATCGATGCGAAGACGGGCACGCTCAATTTCGTCTCGACGCTGGCGGGATACATCACGACGCCGGGGGAGCGGGACCTCGCCTTTGCGGTGTTCGTGGACGACCTGGCGCAGCGCGCGACGCTCGATCCGGGCGATCCCGGCCGGCCGCCCGGCGGACGCACCTGGCTGGCGCGATCGCGCACGCTGCATCATCGTCTCATCGATCGCTGGGCGCGTCGCGCCGACAGCTAGGGCAGGTTGCGCCAAAGCGGGACCCAGCCTCGGGTTCCTTGAGCATGCGGAGTTGGAACGTCCGCGCGTGGCGCGTCAAGCTCGATGAACGTGACCCGCATCAGCGCATGTGCCGCGCGCGGGCGCCGCGCTCGATGGCTGCGGCATGGAGGCGGTCGATGTTGAATTCGTGCCGGATTTCCTCGAGCAGCCGCAGCTCGGTCTGCAGCAGGATGCCGTCGGCGGCGGCGACGTCGCAGGCCAGCGCATAGGCCGTTTCGTGCAGGCGGTCGGGCAGGCTGCCCCGCAGGATACCGAACAGCGCGTCGAGCCCGTCCTCGTCCTCTAGCAGGTCGAAGACGGTCTGCGCAACGCCGCGGATGCGGTCGGCGTCGTAATCGGCGAACACGGGCAGGTGATCCACTATCTGCTCGATGGTCAGGAGCTCCGACGTGCGGATCGTCTCATCGGAGATCGAGATCGAGATCATGATCGCAACGAGGCTGTCCTGAGCCGAATAGGCGATCTCGCTCATCTACTTGCCCCTTTTGCGCGCCGCGCTCAGCAATCGCCGATACGCCGGCCCTCCATGGTCTGGGTCATGTCGATCTCGCCCATATCGGTGTCCATCGTTGCGGAGAACACACCGCTCGCGGTATCGCCCATGAAACTGATTTCGCCGTCTATGTCGAAGCTTCCGCCCTGCGGGTCCGTGCAGGACATGGTGTAGGTCATCGAATCCTCGGAGACGGACTGATCGGTGATGCTGCACTCGACACCCTGTTCGTCGTCCATCTGCAGTATGCTGTCGACGATGTCCTCGGAGCGCACACATTCGCGCGAGGTCTGCGAGTCGCCGGGCATATCCATGTCGCCTTCGAAGCTGGTCTCGCTTTCGAACTCCCATTCGCCGGACTCGATGTTGGGGGTCTCGGCGGTCGCGAGGGCAGGCAGCGTGCCGGCGGCGAGCAAGGCGAGAACGGAAAGACGGGTCATTGCATACTCCTGTTGGTTTCGCTCGGTGCAGCGTAGCAGAGGTGCGCGACGCTGCAATCGCCGCGTCGGCGCGGGGGCGAATTGACGCCCAGCGGGCGCGGCACTAGGAAGCAGGGCCTCGCGGACCGGGTCCGCGACCGCAACAGAGGGTACGACAATGTCCGAGATGCGCGATGCCGCAATGAGCTCCAAGGCCTGGCCGTTCGTGGAGGCGCGCCGGGTGCTCGATCGCCATGCGGGGCGCGCGCCCGAGAAGGGGCATGTGCTTTTCGAGACCGGGTATGGGCCCTCGGGGCTGCCCCATATCGGCACCTTCGGAGAGGTGGCCCGCACCACGATGGTGCGCCGGGCCTTCGAGCTGATCTCGGATATCCCGACGCGGCTCGTGTGTTTTTCCGATGACATGGACGGGCTGCGCAAGGTGCCCGACAATGTGCCCGACCGCGAGGGGATGGCCGAGGATCTGGGCCTGCCGCTGACGAAGGTGCGCGATCCGTTCGGCACCCATGACAGCTTCGGCGCCCATAACAACGCCCGGCTGCGCGCGTTCCTCGACGCCTTCGGATTCGAGTACGAATTCGCCTCCTCGACGGACTACTACCAGTCGGGCCGGTTCGATGCCGCGCTTCTGACGGTGCTCGAGCGGTTCGACGAGATCATGGCGATCATGCTGCCCTCGCTCGGCGCGGTGAACGAGGAGCGCCGCGAAAGCTATTCGCCCTTCCTGCCGGTCAGCCCGAAGACCGGGCAGGTGCTGCAGGTGCCGACGCTCGAGCGCGATGTTGCGAAGGGCACCATCGTCTACGCGGAGCCGGATGGCGAGCGCGTCGAGATCCCGGTGACCGGCGGCAACGTCAAGCTTCAGTGGAAGCCCGACTGGGGCATGCGCTGGGCCGCGCTCGGCGTCGATTACGAGATGCATGGCAAGGACCTGATCCCCTCGGCGGAGCTGTCCTCGAAGATCTGCGGCGCGCTCGGAAGCCGCCCGCCCGAGCTCTACAATTACGAGCTGTTCCTCGACGAGAACGCGCAGAAGATCTCCAAATCAAAAGGCAACGGGCTGTCGATGGAGGACTGGCTGCGCTATGCCAGCCCCGAGAGCCTGTCCTATTTCATGTATCAAAAGCCCAAGACCGCCAAGCGGCTCTATTTAGACGTGATCCCGAAGGCCGTGGACGAATATCACCAGCAGCTGCGCGCCTATCCGGACCAGGACGCCGAAAAGCGCGTCGCCAACCCGGTGTTTCACATCCATGGCGGCGATGTGCCCGAAAGCCGGATGGTGGTCTCCTTCGCGATGCTGCTCAACCTCGCGAGCGTCTCGGCCGCCGAGAGCAAGGCAGCGCTGTGGGGTTTCATCGGGCGGTATGCGCCCGACGCCGCTCCCGAGACGCATCCCGATCTCGACGCCGCGGCCGAGTTCGCGGTGCGGTATTTCCACGATTTCGTCGCGCCGGCGCGGCAGTTTCGCGCCCCGGATGCGCGCGAGCGCGCCGCCCTCACGGATCTGCGCGACCGGCTCGTGGCGTGGCAGGGCGGGCGTGATGCCGAGGCTCTGCAATCGGAGGTCTTCGCGGTGGGCAAGGCGCATGGCTTCGAGCCGCTGCGCGACTGGTTCAGGGCGCTCTACGAAGTGCTGCTCGGGGCGAGCCAGGGCCCGCGCTTCGGCGGGTTCGTTGCCCTTTACGGCATCGACGAGACCGTGGCGCTGATCGACCGGGCGCTGGCGGGCGAGCTCACCGGCTGACGCGGCGGCGTTGCCGGGCGTCGCAGGCGGGCTAACTGCTTCTCCCAGCTTCGGAGGGATCGCCATGCGCCACGTCCTTGCCCTCTTGTTCATCGCGTCCCTGACGCTTGCCGCCCCGGTGGCGGCGCGCGAAGACGGCATCCGCGCGACGATCAGCGATCAGATCTCTGCCTTTCGGGACGATGATCTCGACGCGGCTTACGGCCACGCCGCCCCGGGGATCCAGCGGCTCTTCGGGTCGCCGCAGCGCTTCGCCGACATGGTGCGCGGCGGATATCCCATGGTCTGGCGACCGCAGGCGTTCGAGTTTCTCGGCCTGCGCGAGGAAGGCGGCCGGATCTGGCAGCGCGTGATGTTCACCGGCCCGGATGGCGGGCTGCATATCCTCGATTACGACATGCGCGAGATCGACGGTGTCTGGCGCATCGGCGGCGTCGTGCGCGTGCCCGGCGCGGGCGCCTGAGGCGGGCACCGCGCGGCCCGGTTAGTCCCACTTAAACCAGCATTGCTAGCTCTGAGCGGGTCTTGCGATCGGTCCGGCGCGGAGGCGTGGTGTCGGGCGGTTTCGCGGTTCGGAGCATGGATACGGGAAGGTGCTGGGAATGAACAAGGCGATTACCGACGATCTCGAACTGATGCCGCCGCCGTTCGTGGAGGGGCTCGATGTGTGGTCGAGCGAGGACGGCACGCCGGGCTCGGACACCTATGAGGGCGCGCCCAACGCCGCGATCGTGGATGCCGATCAGGATTTCGGCAGCGCGCTGGAGCTGTCGAAGACCCAGAGCGTGCAGCGGCTGCGCTGGAAGGGCGAGGTGCCGATGCTGCCCGGCACCTATCTGCGGGTGCGCGCGCGTATCAAGGCGATCAGCGGCGACCTGCCCTCGGTGCGGATCGCGGGCTGGGCCGGGGACGGCAGCGGTAACGAGGTGGAGGATGTGCCGGGGACCGGGCCCGAGGTCGAACTCACGGAGTACGGTAGCGTCGTCACCGTTGAGGCGATCATCGGTAGCGGCGATCGCGACGGCGTGGACATGGTCTGGGGCATGACGCCCGAATACGGGCATTTCGGGCTCGATCTGGTGGGGACGACGGGCGGCGTGGTGCGCATCGACGACATCGAGATCACCGATGTCACGCATGTCTTCCACCGCGACATGATGGACTGGGTCGATGTGCGCGACTACGGCGCGATCGGCGACGGCGACACGGATGACCGCACCGCCTTCGAGGCTGCCAATGACGCCGCCGAGACATCGGGGCGGCAGCTTCTGGTCTCCGACGGGGTCTATTACATCGGCGCCACGCTCACGATCACGGTGCCGGTGCGCTTCGAGGGGCGGCTGGAGATGGAGGCCGATTCGCGCCTGCAGCTCACCCGCAGCTTCGATTTCCCGACCTATGCGCGGGCCTTCGGCGACGACGAGCTGGGCTTTCGCAAGGCGCTGCAGGCGCTGTTCAACTTCACCCAGCATGTCGTGCTCGATCTCAAGGGCCGGCGCTTCACCCTGTCCGAGCCCGTCGATGTGCATGCGGTCGTCGGCAATCGCGACAGTTTCGCGCAGCGGCGCGTGATCACCAACGGGCAGATCCAGCTCGAGGAGAGCTCGGCCTGGGACACGCGCAGCTTCACCCGCCAGGCGAGCTATTCGCCGGACGACTCGCGCACTCTCACCGGGGTCGACAACGCCGACGAGATCCCGATCGGTTCGCTTGTGACCGGCAGTGGGGTCGGGCGCGAGGTTTATGTCGTGGCGCGCAACCCGGGGGCCGAGACGCTCACCCTCAGCCAGCCGCTGCACGATGCCGAGGGCACGCAGCAGTTTACCTTCACCCGCTTTGCCTATGCGCTCGACTTTTCCGGCTTCAGCCAACTATCGAAGTTCGAGATCACCGGCATCGAGTTCCAGTGCCGCGGCCATGCCAGCACGATCCTGCTTGCGCAGGAGGGGCTGGCGTTCCGGATCTTCGATTGCATCTTCAACCGGCCGAAGGATCGCGGCATCACCTCGCCGGGGCGCGGTTGCCAGGGATTGTTCGTGGATCACTGCCAGTTCGAGTCCAACGAGATGTCGATGCGTGCGCAGGATCGCACCTCGATCGCGCTCAACGTGAACGCCAATGACAGCAAGATCCGCAACAATCGCGTGGTGCTGTTCGGCACCTTCTCGGTGACCAACGGATCTGGGCACATCTATATCGGCAATCACTTCTTCCAGGGCGATAACGAATCCGACGGCATACGCCAGGCCGGGCTCGTCTTCACCCAGCCCAACGTGATGAGCACGGTGACCGGCAACTACATTGACAACTGCTTTATCGAGTGGACCAACGAGCACAGCGCGACGCCGGAATTCGGCAGCCAGTTCTCGTTTGGCGGGCTGACCGTGATGGGCAACACCTTCACGACGATCGGCGCGGCGCCGTGGGTGAGGCTGTTCGTGATCAAGCCCTACGGGCCGGGGCACTACATCCAGGGCTTCAACATGTCGGGCAACGTGTTCCGGATGATCAACGGCGCCATCGAGCGCGTCGACATGGTCGATGACAGCATCGCCGATCTCGACTACTCGCGGTTTCGCAACGTCGTCGTCGAGAACAATGCCTTCAACGCGGTGATGCAGCCGATCGCGAACCCCGTGATGCTGCGCCATGATCAGTCGGGCGAGGACAACGTCTGGACCGTCGAGACCGGCGGCTACCTGCCCTTCGAGGGGCGCGCGCGCAACGTGCAGGCGCTCGTCGTCGAGGGGCCGGTGACCGACGAGGACGACGAGACCGTCTTCGCCGTGCCCTATGTCCAGACCGGGCAGGGTTCGGCCGGCAGCGCGATCCGGCTGCGCTGGCCGGAGGCCGTGAAGGGTCGCGCGCATGTGACGATCCGGGTCGATAATCCGAACTGACGCGGGCTACGGCGCGCGAGGTGGCGGGGCGCAGGCACGGGCTTGCGCCCCGCTCTTGCATGGGTAAGGGCGCGCCAGGATCAGACCCGTGCTCCGGGGCGAATCACCTGCCCGGGGCGGCGTGGGAGCGGCTCGCAGCCACAAGCATTCCGTTGCGTCGCGCGCCCCGTATCCCGATGATTTCAGTATGGCAGAGCATACTTTTCGCCCGGCCCGTCGCGATTGCACGGCGCAGCTGCGCGGCAAGGTTCTGATCTGCTTTGATTAAAGGTTGCGCCTTGGCCCGTAGTTTACAGGTTTTCGGGAGATTTTGTGAAGGAATTTACAACAAAAGCGATGCAAGAAAAGGGGTTACATGAAAATTGACTGATGCGCTACACTACCCCTGGGACGGAGCTGTTGCTGTGACGACAGCGGGAGCACGCGCGCCGCCGCGATCCGGCGCGCTGGATGTACGGAGGAGGATCCATGGCAAACGATTCGAAGGCCGCTGGCGGCGCCGCTCAAGCGTTTGAGCCGTCTGCGCAATTCGTCGCCAAGGCTCATGTGGACGCCGCGGGGTACGACAAGATGTATACGCGCTCCATCAAGGACCCGGAGGGTTTCTGGGCCGAGGAGGGCAAGCGGCTCGACTGGATCAAGCCCTACAGCAAGGTCAAGCACGCCAATTTCGACTATGGCAGTGTCGATATCCGCTGGTTCGAGGACGGCACGCTCAA
>PUKW01000062.1 GCA_003550665.1 Paracoccaceae bacterium
GCGAGCTGTTCGAGCAGCGCGTCGGGCGTCGTCCCGGTTGCCGCGCCGAGACGCTCCTCGGCCTCGGCCAAAGCCGTCGCGGCAGCGTCGCGCTGCGCCTCGGCGCGCGCGCGGGCCTCGCGCGCATCGCTCGCGGTGCGTTCGGCGGCGCGCTCGGTGGCGGTGGCTTCGCGCAGCGCGGTCTCGGCGGCGGCGAGTGCGTCGGCGGCGCTGCGGCGGCGCGTCTCGGCCTCGGCGATCTTGTCGCGCAGGGTCTCGCGATCGGCCGCGATGCGCGCGGGGGTGTCGGCGGCGGCGGCGTGTTCGCGGTGCGCCTCGGCCCGGCGGGCATCGAGCTCGCCGATGCGCGCCTGTGCCGTGGCGAGCCGGTCGCGCCAGCGCGCGATCTCGCGGGTGACTTCCTCGGCGCGGCGGGCGCGCGCCTTGCCCTGCCGCTGCAGCGCGTCGCGCTTCTCGCGCGCGGCGACCATGTCCGCACGCGCCGTCTCGACAGCCTGCTTGCGGGTCTGCGCCTGCGCGCGCACCGCGGCGAGATCGTCAAGCGCGGCAAATTCCGCCTCGGCCTCGGCGCGCTCGGCGGCGCGGCGCTCGGCCTCGGCGCGGTGGCGCGTTTCGCTTTCCCTTGCGGCGTCGCGCTGCCCGGCGACGCGGTTGCGCGCGGCCTCGGCCTCGCCAAGGGCCCGCCCGGCGCGCGCGACGCGCTCATCGGCGGCGCGCCGCGCCTCGCGGGCCGCCTTCTCCGCGGCCACCGCCGCGTCGAGCGCGGCTTTCGCCGCGTCGTGCTCGCCCGCCGCCTCGGCCGCACGCGCCTCGGCCGTCTCGAGCTCCCGGCGCAGCGCGGTGAGCCGATTGAGCTGCTGCAGCCGGATCGCCGCCGCGTTCGGCGCATCCGCCGCCGCCCGGCACAGCCCGTCCCAGCGCCACAGATCGCCGTCGCGCGAGACCAGTCGCTGCCCCGGCGCGAGTTGTGACTGAAGCATGGAGCCGTCCCGCGCCGTAACCACCCCGACCGCGGCGAGACGGCGCGCCAGCACCTCCGGCGCGGACACATGCGCGCCCAGAGGCGTCGCCCCGCCGGGCAGCGCGGCCCCCTCGAGCGGGGCGAGCCGCACCCAGCCGGACCCCTCCGCACCGTCGCGCTCGGGCTGGTCCAGATCGTCACCCAGCGCCGCGCCAAGCGCCGCCTCGAACCCCTCGGCGACCTCGACCCGGTCGAGCAGCCGCGCGCCCGCCTCGGTGTCCGCCTCCACGAGACGCGTTAGCGCGGCGACCTCGGCGCGCAGGGTGCCGGCCGTGCTCTCGGCCTCGGTGCGCGTCGCGCGGACGGTCTCCTCGGCGTCGCGCGCCGCGGCGCGCGCGGCCTCGGCACGGCCCAGCGCCGTCTCGGCCTGCATCGCGGCGGCGGCGGCGGCGGCATGCTCGGCTTCGGCAGCGGCGCAGGCATCACCGGCGCGCGCAAGGGTCTGCGCCGCGTCATCGGCCTCGGCGCGCGCGGTTTCGGCCTGCGTGCCGGCGGCCTCCTCGGCGCGGCGGGCCTCGGCGATGCGGCGCTCGGCGGCCTGGTGGCGGGCGGCGAGATCGGCGGCCTGCTCGGCTATGGCGGAGTGCTGCGCCTCGGCCTCGGAGAGCCGCGCGGCGGCAGTTTCGGCGGCCGCGCCGGCGTTGTGTTCGCGCGCGTCCTGGCCCTGCGCGGCCTCGGCAAGCTCGGCCTGCTCGCGCTCGAGCCGCGCAATCGTGGCCCCGGCATCGGAATCGAGCCCGGATTCGCGTTCGATATCGGCGCTGAGCTGCGTGATCCGGCCGTCGAGTGTGTCGAGCGCGGCGCGCGCGCGCGCCTCCTCCTCGTCGAGCGTGCCGCGCTGCACCTCGAGCCGCTGCAGGACCGCCCCGGCCACGGCGTCCTCCTCGCGCAGCGGGGGCAGCGCCTCCTCGGCCTCGGCGCGGTGCCTCGCGGCGTCGCTCACGGCCGATTCGGCCTCGGCGGCGGCGCGGGTCGCCGCGGTGAGCGCGGCCTCGGCGGCGGCACGCGCGACCTCCGCCTCCTGCCAGCGCCGGTAGAGCAGCGCACCCTCGGCGCGGCGCAACGCCTCGCCGATGGCGCGGTAGCGCGCGGCCTGTTTCGCCTGCCGGGCGAGCTGGGCGAGCTGCGTGGCGAGATTGCCCAGGACGTCGTCGATGCGGGCGAGATTGGCCTCCGTCGCCTTGAGCCGCAGCTCGGCCTCGTGGCGGCGCTGATAGAGGCCGGAGATCCCCGCCGCCTCCTCGAGGATGCGCCGCCGCGCCCTGGGGCGGGCATTGATCAGCTCGGCGATCTGGCCCTGGCGCACCAGCGCGGGCGAATGCGCCCCGGTCGAGGCGTCGGCGAAGAGCATCTGCACATCGCGCGCGCGCACCTCCTTGCCGCCGGCCTTGTAGGCCGAACCCGCATCGCGGGTGATGCGCCGGACGATCTCGATCGTGTCGGCGTCGTTGAAGCCGGCCGGTGCGAGACGGTCGGAATTGTCGATCTGCAGCGCGACCTCGGCAAAGCCGCGCGCCGGGCGTGCGCCGCTGCCCTGAAAGATCACATCCTCCATGCCGTCGCCGCGCATCGCCTTGGGCCGGGTCTCCCCCATCACCCAGCGCAGCGCCTCGAGCAGGTTCGACTTGCCGCAGCCATTGGGCCCGACCACCCCGGTCAGCCCGGGATGGATGACGAGATCCGTGGGGTCCACGAAGCTCTTGAAACCGTTGAGACGCAGCCGGGTGAGATGCACTTGCGGATCCGCAGGACAGGTGACGCGATCATCGCCAGCATCGCCACACAGCGCCGCCAAGTCAAGCAGGTACACCCGATATCGCGCGGTGCGCAGCCACTTACACAAAATATGCCATGATGGCCGATGCGCAGTGAATGCGATGGCGGGCTTTCCTTTCGCCGCCGCGGCGCGCAGGCTGGCGGGCAAATCCATCGGAGGCCGCGCCATGCATCACGCCCTGACCCTGATCCTGCTCGCCCAGCTCGCCGGAGAGACCCTCAGCCGCCTTCTCGCGCTGCCGGTGCCCGGCCCGGTGGTCGGGATGGCGCTGATGCTCGCGGCGATGACGGCCTCGCCGCGCATCGCCGGCGTGGTGCGCCCGGTCGGCGAGGGGATCCTGCGCCATATCTCGCTGCTGTTCGTGCCCGCCGCCGTGGGCGTGGTGGGCCATCTCGACCGGCTGGGCACCGATGGCGGGCCGGTGCTCGCGGCGCTGATCGTCTCCACGGCGCTGGCGATCGCGGTGGGCGCGCTCGTCTTCGTTTGGGTCCAGAAGCTCGTCGGTGACCCCGATGCATGACTTCGCAGAGATCTGGAGCTATCTCGCCGAGGGGCCGCTGTTGTGGCTGACGGCGACGCTGGTGGCCTATGTGATCGGCGATGCGGCCGCGAAGGCCGCGGGCGGGACGCCGCTGGTCAATCCGGTTCTGGTGGCGGTGATCCTGCTGGCCGGGGTTCTCTGGGCGAGCGGGACGCCCTACCCGGTCTATCTCGAAGGAGCGCAGTTCGTGCATTTCATGCTCGGGCCGGTGACCGTGGCACTGGCGGTGCCGCTTCATGCCAATCTGGGGCAGCTGCGCAGGGCGGCGCTGCCGGCGCTCGCGGCGCTGATCGCCGGGTCGCTCACGGCGGTGGTCTCGGCGCTCGGGGTTGCGCTGGCCTTCGGGGTCGATTTCGCCACCCTCGCCGCGCTGGCACCGAAGAGCGCGACGGCACCGGTGGCGATCGGCATCTCCGAGACGCTGGGCGGTTCGCCGACGCTCACGGCGGTTCTGGTGATCCTGACGGGGCTGATCGGCGCGGTGGTGGCGACGCCGCTTCTCAATGCGCTCGGCATCCGCGACTGGCGCGCGCGTGGCTTTGCGGTCGGTGTGGCGGCGCATGGCATCGGGACGGCGCGCGCGCTGCAGGTCAATGAGCGCGCCGGGGCCTTCGCCGGGATCGGCATGGCGCTCAACGCGGTGCTCACGGCCCTTCTGGCGCCCTGGGCGCTCGCGGTGATGGCCGGTCAGTAGAAGAACTGCACGATGCGCCCCAGCACCCGGACCGCCGCGTCGGGCACGTCCGCCAGCGCGTAGCCGCCGGGTGCGAGCACCTGGGCCGTCCAGATGAGCCCCGCCGCCGCGATCAGCAGCAGCACCCCGCGCGGCGACAGCCGCGACTCGACGAAGCCGGCCAGAAACGCCGTCATCGACAGCGCGCCGCAGCCGAGCCCGACAAGCAGAAGGACATCCGGGTCCATCCCCGCCGCCGCCTCACTCGGGTTCGGAACTGTAGATCAGGCGCACGTCGCAGGGCGCGACGCGCAGGATGTTCGTCGTGCCGGGCACATTGAAGGGCACGCCGGCGGTGACGACGATCTGATCGTCCTGGTTGGCGACGCCGTAATCTAGGACCGCGCGCACGGCGCTGACGACGGCGTCCTTGAAGCGCCCGACCTGGCCGGTGATGACGCAATGCGTCCCCCAGCTCAGGCACATCCGCCGCGCCGTGCGCTCGATCGAGGTGAGCGCGACGATGGGCACCTGAGGGCGCTCGCGTGCGACGAGCGCGGCGGTGGTGCCCGATTCGGTGAAGCAGCAGATCGCGGCGATGTCGGTGGTCTCGGCGATTTCGCGCGCGGCGGCGACGATGCCGTCGGCCACGGTTCGGTGGGCGACCCGGCGCGAGGCCTCGATGACCTCGCGATAGGTCGGGTCGAATTCGACCTCGCGCGCGACATTGTCCATCGTGGTGACGGCCTCGACGGGAAAGCTCCCCGCCGCCGACTCGGCCGACAGCATCACCGCGTCCGCCCCCTCATAGATCGCGGTGGCGACATCGGAGACCTCGGCGCGGGTGGGCATCGGGCTGTCGATCATCGACTCGAGCATCTGCGTGGCGACGATCACGGGCTTGGCAGCGGCGCGCGCCCGGCGCACCAGCTGCTTCTGGATCGGCGGGATGTTCTGCACCGGCAGCTCGACGCCGAGATCGCCGCGCGCGACCATCACCGCATCGGAGGCGGCGAGGATTTCGGGATAGGCCGTCACCGCGGCGGGTTTCTCGATCTTGGACAGGATCGCGGCGCGCCCGGCGGCCAGCGCGCGCGCCTCCTCGACATCGGCCGCGCGCTGCACGAAGGACAGCGCCAGCCAGTCCACCCCGAGTTCGCAGACGAATTCGAGATCGTCGCGATCCTTTTGCGACAGCGCCGCCAGCGGCAGCACCACATCGGGCACGTTCACGCCCTTGCGATCCGAGATGACCCCGCCGGCGATCACGGTGCATTCGGCGAAATCCGCGCCGCACGCCTCGACGCGCAGCCGGATCTTGCCGTCATTGATCAGCAGCGACACCCCCGGCTCGAGGGCGGCGAAGATCTCCGGATGCGGCAGCGTCACGCGCTGCGCATCCCCCTTGGCCGGGTCGAGATCGAGCCGGAATCGTGCGCCCTCGGCGAGCGTCTCCTCGCCCCGCGCGAACACCCCGCAGCGCAGCTTGGGCCCCTGCAGATCGGCGAGGATGGCGATGGGGCGGTTCGTCTCCTGCTCCACCTGGCGGATCAGGGCGTGGCGCGCGGCCTGCTCGGCCTGGCTGCCGTGGCTCATGTTGAGCCGGAACACATCCGCGCCGGCGTCGAAAAGCGCGCGGATCGTGGCGTAGTCGCTCGAAGAGGGGCCGAGTGTGGCGACGATCTTGACGTTGCGGTGGCGTCTCATGAGGGCTCCGGCGCGCTGGTGTCGCTAACGCTGCGGTTATTGCGCAAATCCGGCCCGCCCGCAACGCCACCGCTTGACGCCGACGCGCGGGGTGAACAGCTTGTGGTCCAAAGGGAGACCGCCATGGATGATCAGACCCGCACCGAACTCGAAGCCGCCGCGTTCCGCGCTCTGCGCGATCATCTGCGCGCGCGCACCGAAGTGCAGAACATCGACATGATGAACCTCGCCGGGTTCTGCCGCAACTGCCTGAGCCGCTGGTACCAGGAAGCGGCGCAAGCGCGCGGCATCGAGATGGACAAGGAGGCGGCGCGCGAGGCCGTTTACGGAATGCCCTATGCCGAATGGCGCGACCGCTACCAGGATGAGGCCACGCCCGAGCAGAAGGCCGCCTTTGACGCCGCGCCCAAGGCGCACTGACGCGGCCCCTTGCGTCCGCACCCCGCGCGGCGTATACCGCTCCCACAACGGCGCTTCGGTTTCCAACCCCGAAGAACCACCGAACCGGATCGAACGGGCCGCTGGCCCGTTTTTTTGTTGCTGGAGACACCAGTGAGCGAGCTCATCGCCAAGACCGGCATCGACCGGCGCCTCGCCGAGATCGTCACCCCGACCATCGAGGGGATGGGGTACGAGCTGATCCGGCTGCGCCTGTCGGGCAGCGCGCGGCACAAGACGCTGCAGGTGATGGTGGACCGGCCCGAGGGCGGCATCATCGTGGATGAATGCGCGCGCATCTCGACGGCGCTGTCGGCGCTGCTCGATGTCGAGGACCCGCTCGAGGAAGCCTATACGCTCGAGGTGTCGAGCCCCGGCATCGACCGGCCGCTCACACGGCTGAAGGATTTCGACGACTGGACCGGTTACACCGCGCGCATCGAGACCACCGAGCTGATCGACGGGCGCCGCCGCTTCAAGGGCGAGATCGCGGGCACCGAGGATGGCGAGGTTCTGCTCGCCGTGGAGGAGGGCACGATCGGGCTGCGCTTCGAGTGGCTGGCGGAGGCCAAGCTCGTGCTCACCGACGCGCTGATCTCCGATATGCTCAAGGCGCGCAAGGCGGCCGGCATCATCGACGAGGACGCCTTCGATGCCATCGAGGACGAGGACGAGGACACCGAAAGCGGCCCCGCGAACGGCGCCGCTTTCCCGAAGGAGTGACACAGATGGCCATTACCAGCGCCAACCAGCTCGAACTGCTGCAGACCGCCGAGGCGGTCGCGCGCGAGAAGATGATCGACCCCGCCCTCGTCGTCGAGGCGATGGAGGACAGCCTCGCGCGGGCCGCCAAGTCGCGCTACGGCTCCGAGCTCGACATCCGCGTCACCATCGACCGCAAGACCGGCCGCGCCAGCTTCGAGCGCGTGCGCACCGTCGTCGAGGAGGTCGAGATCCCGCAAGCCGAGCTCACCGTCGAACAGGCGAAGGAATTCCTGGACGACCCGAAGGTCGGTGACGAGATCCGCGAAGAGGTCCCGCCCGTCGAGCTCGGCCGCGTCGCGGCGCAGTCGGCCAAGCAGGTGATCCTGCAAAAGGTCCGCGAGGCCGAGCGCGACCGCCAGTACGCGGAATTCCAGGACCGGGTCGGCACGATCATCAACGGGGTCGTGCGCCGCGAGGAATACGGCAACATCATCGTCGATGTGGGCCGCGGCGAGGCGGTCCTGCGCCGCAACGAGAAGATCGGCCGCGAGAGCTACCGCCCCAATGACCGCATCCGCGCCTTCATCAAGGATGTGCGCCGCGAGGCCCGCGGTCCGCAGATCTTCCTGTCGCGCACGGCGCCCGAATTCATGGCCAAGCTGTTCGAGATGGAGGTGCCGGAGATCTATGACGGCATCATCGAGATCAAGGCCGTGGCCCGCGACCCGGGCTCGCGCGCCAAGATCGGCGTGATCAGCAACGACCCCTCCATCGACCCGGTCGGGGCCTGCGTCGGCATGCGCGGCTCGCGCGTGCAGGCCGTGGTCAACGAGCTGCAGGGCGAGAAGATCGACATCATCCCCTGGAACGAGGATCAGCCGACCTTCCTCGTCAATGCGCTGCAGCCGGCCGAGGTCTCCAAGGTGGTGCTCGACGAGGATGCCGAGCGCATCGAGGTCGTCGTCCCCGACGAACAGCTCTCGCTCGCCATCGGGCGGCGGGGACAGAATGTGCGGCTCGCTTCGCAGCTCACCGGCCTAGACATCGACATCATGACCGAGTCCGACGAGAGCGAGCGCCGCCAGGCCGAGTTCACCGAGCGCACGCAGCTCTTCGTGGACAATCTCGACGTGGACGAGGTGCTCGCGCAGCTTCTGGTGGCGGAGGGGTTCTCCTCGCTCGAGGAGGTTGCCTATGTCGAGCAGGACGAGCTTCTGGGCATCGACGGCTTCGACGAATCCACCGCCGACGAGCTGCAGGCGCGCGCGCGCGACAAGCTCGAGGAGGCCAATGCGAAAGCGCTCGAGGCCGCCCGCGCGCTGGGTGCGGAGGACAGCCTGATCGAGTTCGAGGGGCTCACGCCGCAGATGGCCGAGGCGCTCGCCAAGGACGAGATCCGCACGCTCGAGGACTTCGCCACCTGCGCCGACTGGGAGCTCGCCGGCGGCTGGACGACGGTCAATGGTGAGCGCGTCAAGGATGACGGGCTGCTGGAGCCGTTCGATGTCTCGCTCGAGGAGGCGCAGACGCTGGTGATGACCGCGCGGGTGCTGCTCGGCTGGGTCGATCCCGAGGAACTGCACGGCGATGCCGGGGACGCCGAGGATGCACCGCTCGACGCCGAAGCCGAGGCCCGCGGCTGAGCGCCGCGTCCGACGGCATGACGCGCGGCGGCCGCAGCAAGGATCGCGAGACGCCCGAGCGCCGCTGCATCGTGACGGGCCGGTCGCGCCCGACCCACGCGATGGTGCGCTTCGTGATCGGCCCCGATGAGGCGGTGGTGCCCGACATCCTCGGCCGCCTGCCGGGGCGCGGCATCTGGGTTTCGGCCCAGCGCGACGCGCTCGACAAGGCGGTGCGCAAGGGGCTGTTCAAGCGCGCCGCGCGCCGGCCGGTCACGGTGCCGGACGACCTCGCCGCGACGGTCGAGGCACTGATCGCGCGCCGCGTGATCGAGCTCGTGTCACTCGCGCGCAAGGGCGGGCGCGCGGTCGCGGGCTTCGAGAAGGTGCGCGCCTGGCTCGGCAACGGCACCGCGAGCGTGCTGATCCAGGCCCGCGATGGGTCGGCGCGCGGCAAGACGAAATTGCGCGCGCCGGAGGTGGCACAAGACGGGCAAAGCTCCTATGTGGGTTGCCTTGACGCCTCGGAAATCGGTATGGCATTCGGGCGCGAACATGTGATACATGCCGCGCTCGCCGCTGGCGGACTGACGACACGTGTTGTAGAAGAAGCGGCAAGGCTCGCGGCCCTTCGCGGGCAATTCGGCGGTGAACCCGCCGGGAAGGATCTGAAGGACGCATGAGCGATACAGACGGCAAGAAGACCCTCGGCACGCGCGGCGGGCGCCCCGGTCAGGTGAAGCAGAGCTTCAGCCACGGGCGCACGAAGAACGTGGTCGTCGAAACCAAGCGCAAGCGCGTCGTCGTGCCGAAGGCCGGCAGCGGCCAGGGTCAGGGCGGCGATCCGTCCAAGACGCCGAAGACCGACCCGGCCAAGCGTCCCGCGGGGATCACTGACGCCGAGATGGAACGTCGCATGAAGGCGCTGCAGGCGGCCAAGGCGCGCGAGGGCGAGGATGCCGAGCGCCGCGCCGCCGAGGAGCGCCAGCGCGACGAGGAACGCCAGCGCCGCCGCGACGAGATCGAGGCCAGGGAGCGCGAGGAGCGCGAGCGCGAGGAGGCCATCAAGGCCAAGGCCGCGGAAGAGGCCCGCGAAAAGCGCGCCGCCGAAGAAGCCGAGCGCAGCAGCAACCGCCAGGCCGCGGCCGAGGCCGAGCAGCCGGCCCCTGCGGTCCCCGCCGCCGACAAGCCGCAGGGCAAGGCGCCCTCCGGCCCGCGCAAGGCCGAGCGCGACAAGGCCGAGCGCAAGAAACCCGCCGGCAAGACCGACGGCGGCGGCCGGCGCGCCGGCAAGCTGACGCTCAACGAGGCCCTCGCCGGCGAAGGCGGTCGCCAGCGCTCGATGGCGGCGATGAAGCGCAAGCAGGAAAAGGCCCGCCAGAAGGCGATGGGCCAGTCCGGCTCGCGCGAGAAGGGCGTGCGCGATGTGCAGGTGCCAGAGACGATCGTCGTGTCAGAGCTTGCCAACCGCATGGCCGAGCGTGTCGCCGACGTCGTCAAGGCGCTGATGAAAAGCGGCATGATGGTCACCCAGAACCAGTCCATCGACGCCGACACCGCGGAGCTCATCGTCGAGGAATTCGGCCACAAGGTCGTGCGCGTCTCCGATGCCGATGTCGAGGAAGTCATCGACAGCGTCGAGGACAGCCCGGAGGATCTGCAGCCGCGCGCCCCGGTGATCACCGTCATGGGTCACGTCGATCACGGCAAGACCTCGGTGCTCGACGCGATCCGCAAGGCCAATGTCGTCTCCGGCGAGGCCGGTGGCATCACCCAGCATATCGGCGCCTACCAGGTCGAGACCGAATCGGGTGCGCTGCTTACCTTCCTCGACACGCCGGGCCACGCCGCCTTCACCTCCATGCGCGCGCGCGGCGCGCAGGTCACCGATATCGTCGTGCTCGTGGTGGCCGCCGATGATGCGGTGATGCCGCAGACGGTCGAAGCGATCAGCCATGCCAAGGAAGCCGGCGTGCCGATGATCGTGGCGATCAACAAGATCGACAAGCCCGAGGCCGATCCCAACAAGGTGCGCACCGACCTGCTCCAGCACGAGGTCATGGTCGAGAAGATGTCCGGCGAGGTGCAGGATGTCGAGGTCTCGGCGATCACGGGCGACGGGCTCGACGAGCTGCTCGAGGCGATCGCACTGCAATCCGAACTGCTCGAGCTGAAGGCCAACCCGTCCCGCCCCGCGATGGGCGCCGTGATCGAGGCCAAGCTCGATGTCGGGCGCGGTCCGGTCGCGACCGTGCTCGTGCAGCACGGCACGCTCCGGCGCGGCGATGTTTTCGTCGTCGGCGAGCAATTCGGCAAGGTCCGTGCCCTCATCAACGACAAGAGCGAGCGCGTCGAGGAGGCGGGGCCCTCGGTTCCGGTCGAGGTCCTGGGCCTGAACGGCACACCCGAGGCGGGCGACGTGCTCAACGTCGTGGAGACCGAGGCGCAGGCGCGCGAGATCGCCGAATATCGCCAGCAGCAATCGAAGGAGAGGCGCGCCGCCGCCGGCGCGGCGACCTCGCTCGAGCAGCTCATGGCCAAGGCCAAGGAGGATGAAAACGTCTCCGAGCTTCCGGTGGTTATCAAGGCCGACGTTCAGGGCTCGACCGAGGCGATCGTCCAGGCGCTCGAGAAGATCGGCAATGACGAGGTGCGGGTGCGCGTGATCCATTCCGGTGTCGGCGCCATCACCGAGTCGGATATCGGGCTGGCCGAAGCCTCCGGCACCCCGGTGATCGGTTTCAATGTCCGCGCCAACGCCGCCGCGCGCAAGGCCGCCAACCAGAAGGGCGTGGAGATCCGCTACTACTCGGTGATCTACGACCTGGTCGACGACATCAAGGCCGCCGCCTCCGGGCTTCTGTCCAACGAGGTTCGCGAGAAGTATGTCGGCTATGCCGAGATCCGACAGGTCTTCAAGGTCACGGGCGTTGGAAAGGTCGCCGGCTGTCTCGTTACGGAAGGCGTGGCGCGCCGGTCCGCCGGGGTGCGCCTGCTGCGTGACGATGTGGTCGTTCACGAAGGCACGCTCAAGACGCTCAAGCGCTTCAAGGACGAAGTCAAGGAAGTGCAGTCGGGCCAGGAATGCGGCATGGCCTTCGAGCGTTACGAGGACATCCGCGAGGGCGACGTCATCGAGATCTTCGAGCGCGAGGAAATCACGCGCACGCTGAGCTGATATCGGGTCGCGGCCGCCCGCGCCGGGCGGTCGCGGCCTCGATCTCATGCGGCGATGGGATGACCGGACCAGATCCGGCAGCCGACCCGCACCGCGATCCGCCCATCCGCGAGACGGCGCACGAAATCCCCCTGCACCGAAACGTGCCGTCCAATCATGATGACCTGAAGCATGGAACCCCCTCCGCCGGTTGCCATCGCCAGCGTGGCGCGGGCGCATTACGGAACGGTTAACGCGGCGCCTGCCCTCAGAGCCAATCGCGCAGCACCGGGATCAGCGGCGCGTCGGCGTCGGGCATGGGATAGTCGCGCAGACGGTTCGGCCGCACCCATTCGAGCGCCGAGGCCACCATCGGTCGCGGCGTGCCCTCCCATTTGCGGCAGGCGAAAAGCGGCATCAGCAGGTGGAAGTCGCGATAGGCATGGCTCGCGAAGGTGAGCGGGGCGAGACAGCTCGCCCAGGTGTCGATGCCGAGCTCCTCGTGAAGCTCGCGGATGAGCGCGGCTTCGGGAGTCTCGCCGGGCTCGAGCTTGCCGCCGGGAAACTCCCACAGCCCGGCCATCGCCTTGCCCTCGGGCCGCTGCGCGAGCAGCACGCGCCCGTCGCGATCGATCAGCGCCACCGCCGAGACGATCACCATCGTCACGAACGGTAATCCGCGTTGATGTCGATGTATCCATGGGTGAGATCGCAGGTCCACATCGTCGCCGCCCCCGTCCCGAGCCCCAGATCGACGCCGATGACAAGCTCGGCACGACGCATATAGGCCGCCCCGTCCGCCTCGCGATAGTCGGGCGCCACCCAGCCCGCCTCGGCCACGCGGATATCGCCGAGCCGGATCGCCAGCCGGTCGCGCTCGGCGCGCGCGCCGGACTTGCCGACCGCCATCACGATGCGACCCCAGTTCGGGTCCTCCCCGGCGATCGCGGTCTTCACGAGCGGCGAATTCGCCACCGCCCCGGCGACGCGGCGCGCATCGGCGTCGTCCGCCGCGCCGGTGACCTGCACCTCGACGAACTTCGTCGCCCCCTCGCCGTCGCGGACGACCTGGTGCGCAAGCTCGCGCATCACCCCTTCGAGGGCCGTCTCGAATCGGGCGCAGGCCTCGGTCCCCGGCGCGATCGGCGGCGCAATACTGCGGCCCGTTGCGGCGAGCATCAGCGTGTCGGAGGTCGAGGTGTCGCTGTCCACGGTGATGCAGTTGAAGCTGCGCGCATTGAGCCGCGTGAGCATCTCCTGAAGCGCGGGTTGCGCGATCGTCGCGTCGGTGAAGATATAGACGAGCATCGTCGCCATGTCGGGCGCGATCATGCCCGAGCCCTTTGCGATACCGGCGATCCGCACCGGCGCGCCGTCGATGTCGATGGCGCCGCCGGCGCCCTTGGCGAAGGTGTCGGTGGTCATGATCGCGCGGGCGGCCTGCTCGAAGCCGTCCGTCGCGAGGCCCGCCTCCAGCGCGTCGAGCCCGGCCGTGATCCGCCCCGGTTCGAGCGGCTCGCCGATGACACCCGTCGAGGCGGTGAAGACGCGCTCGGCCGGCAGCGCGAGCCGGTCACCCACTGCACGCGCGATCTCGGTGACGGCCCGGTCGCCGCGCGCGCCGGTGAAAGCATTGGCGTTGCCGGAATTGACGAGGATCGCGGCCCCCGCATCGGCGGCCCCGCCGATCTTGGCCTGGCAGTCGATGACGGCGGCCGAGCGCGTCGCGGAGCGCGTGAACACCCCCGCCACCGCCGTGCCGGGCGCGAGCCGCACCAGCATCACGTCATCGCGCCCAGCGTAACGCACCCCCGCCGCCGCGGTTGCAAGCTCCACCCCGGCCACCGGGGCGAGAAGGGGAAATCCGCGCGGCGCGAGCGGCGACACGGGCGGCGGCGCCTTCGCATCCGCGCGCGTCGCGGCGCGCAGCTTGCGCCGGAACCGGGCGAGGCGCTGGCGCAAGCGCGCCTGCGCCCGCCGCGTCCGGCGCATGGCGGAGCTGCCCAAGGCGCGCTTCACCGCTCGAGCAGCCCGCCGTCACGCATCAGCGACGGGTCTATCCCGTCGGTGCGCATCTCGACATCCGCCGCCTCGGTGACCTCCTCGATCAGCCCTTCCAACGTCTCGCGCTGCAGCTCGCCCTCGAGCTCCTCGCGCGCCTCCTCGAATTCGGGCGCATCGGCCATCCGCATGTCCTCGAGCAGGATGACGTGCCAGCCAAAGTCGGTCTGCACCGGATCGGAGAATGCGCCCGGCTCGAGCGCGGCCACCGCGTCCTCGAATTCGGGCACCATCTGCCCCGCGCCGAACCAGCCGAGGTCACCGCCATCGGGCCCGGTCGGGCCGGTGGAATGCTCCTGCGCGAGCTCGGCAAAATCGGCGCCGTCCTCGAGCTCGGCGCGCAGATCCTGCGCCTCCTCCTCGGTCTCGACGAGGATGTGCGACGCACGGTATTCGGGGGCGGGTTCGGCATCGGCGTATTGCGCCTCATAGGCCTCGCGCAACGCCTCCTCCGTGGTCGCCGCCTCGACCGCTTCGGTCAGGGCGGTGTTGGCGCGGCGGCTGCGCTGCTCGTTCTCTAGGGCGAGCCGGTCGCGGCGCGACAGCTCGCCCTCGACGGTGTCGGCGAGCGCGGTCTGCTGCACGAGCTGCTCGAGGATCGCCTCGAAGAGCGCGTCGTCGGGCATCTGCTGGAACTGCTCGGGCACGTTCTCGCGCGCGATGATGACATGGCCGAGCGTGATCTCGGTGCCATCCACCACGGCGAGGACCGAATCCGCGTCGGTGTCGTCGGCCATCGCCGGCACCGCCAGTGCCATGGTCAAGGCGCCGATCGCACCCGCCTTCGTGACTGCATTCATTCTGCTGCTCCTCGCTGGCGCGCCGCGGCGCAAGTTGACACTAACCGGGCAGCACCTTACACCGCCTGTGGCTCGGCGCATGCCGTGCCGCCCGCCGTTTCGCGTCTTTTAGGAAGGCTGTCCGGCGCGGGCAACCCAAAGCGGCGACCCCGCCGCGCCACCGGAGTGAACATGCTCGGCTTTGAAGCGATCTCGCGCAAGGTATTCGGAACGCCGAACGACCGCAAGGTCAAGGCCGTCCGCCCGCTCGTCGAAAAGATCAACGCGCTCGAGCCCGAATACCGGGCGCTCTCCGATGACGAGCTCAAGGCGCGCACCGCCGCGTTCCGCGAGCGCCATGCGGGCGGCGAGAGCCTCGACTCGCTCCTGCCCGAGGCCTTCGCCAATTGCCGCGAGGCGGCCTGGCGCGCGCTCGGGCTGCGCGCCTTCGATGTCCAGCTCATCGGCGGCATCTTCCTGCACCGGGGGAACATCGCCGAGATGAAGACCGGCGAGGGCAAGACGCTGGTGGCCACCCTGCCCGCCTATCTCAACGCGCTGTCGGGCGAGCCGGTCCATATCGTGACCGTCAACGACTATCTCGCCAAGCGCGATGCCGAATGGATGGGCAAGGTCTATGAGGCGCTCGGCATGACCACGGGCGTGGTCTATCCCCAGCAGCCGGAAGCGGAAAAGCACGACGCCTACGGCGCCGACGTGACCTATGCCACCAATAACGAGCTCGGCTTCGACTATCTGCGCGACAACATGAAATCCGAGCTCGACCAGATGGTCCAGCGCGGCCACAGCTTCGCCATCGTCGACGAGGTCGACTCGATCCTCATCGACGAGGCGCGCACCCCGCTGATCATCTCGGGGCCGTCACAGGACCGCTCGGACCTCTACACGCAGATCGACAAGCTCGTCCCGCACATCACCGAGGAGCATTTCACCCTCGACGAGAAGACCCGCAATGTTTCCTACACGGACGAGGGCAACGAGTTCATCGAGGAGCTGCTGCACGCGGAAGGCATCCTGCCCGAGGAGCAGTCGCTCTACGACCCCGAGTCCACGACGCTGGTGCATCACGTCACCCAGGCGCTGCGCGCGCACAAGCTCTATCAGCGCGACACCAACTATATCGTGCGCGACGACCAGGTGATCCTGATCGACGAGTTCACCGGGCGGATGATGCCGGGACGGCGGCTGTCGGACGGGCTGCACCAGGCGATCGAGGCCAAGGAGGGTGTCGCGATCCAGCCCGAGAACGTCACCCTCGCCTCGGTGACCTTCCAGAACTATTTCCGGCTCTACGACACGCTGTCGGGCATGACCGGCACCGCCACCACAGAGGCCGAGGAATTTCGCCAGATCTACGGCCTCGGCGTCGTCGCGGTCCCCACCAACGAGCCGATCGCCCGCACCGACGAGCACGATCAGGTTTACCGAACCGCCGACGAGAAGTTCAACGCGATCATCGAGGAGATCCGCGGCGCGCATGAGCGCGGCCAGCCGATCCTCGTGGGCACGACCTCGATCGAGAAGTCCGAGCATCTCTCGACGATGCTCGAAAAACACGGCATCCCGCACAACGTCCTGAACGCGCGCCAGCACGAGCAGGAGGCCTACATCATCGCCGAGGCCGGCAAGCCCGGCGCCGTGACCATCGCCACCAACATGGCCGGCCGCGGCACCGACATCCAGCTGGGCGGCAATGTCGAGATGAAGGTCATGCAGGCCATGGCCGCCGATCCCGACGCCGACCCCGCCGAGCTGCGCCGCCGGATCGAGGCGGAGGTCGGCGAGGACAAGGCGAAGGTGATCGAGGCGGGCGGGCTCTACGTGCTCGCCACCGAGCGCCATGAGAGCCGGCGCATCGACAACCAGCTGCGCGGCCGCGCCGGGCGGCAGGGCGATCCGGGGCGCTCGGCGTTCTTCCTGTCGCTCGAGGACGACCTGATGCGGATCTTCGGCTCCGACCGGCTCGACAAGGTGCTCTCGGGGCTGGGGATGAAGGAAGGCGAGGCGATCGTGCACCCCTGGGTGAACAAGTCGCTGGAGAAGGCCCAGAGCAAGGTCGAGGCGCGCAACTTCGACATCCGCAAGCAGCTGCTGAAATTCGACGACGTGATGAACGATCAGCGCCGCGTGATCTTCAGCCAGCGTCTCGAGATCATGGAATCCGAGGACCTTTCCGACACCGTCGAGGATATGCGCCACCAGGTCATCGACGACATGGTGGACGAATTCCTGCCGCCCAAGGCCTATGTCGATCAATGGGATATCGAGGGGCTCGAGGAGGCGGTGCGCGACCGGCTCAACCTTCAGATCCCGGCGCAGGAGTGGGCAGAGGAGGACGGAGTCGATCAGGAGGTCGTGCGCGAGCGGCTCTACGAGGCGTCCGACCGGATGATGGCGCAAAAGCGCGAGGAGTTCGGCGAGGACTCGATGCGCACCATCGAAAAGCAGCTTCTGCTGCAGACGATCGACGCGAAATGGCGCGAGCATCTCGTCACGCTGGAGCATCTGCGCTCCGTGGTCGGGTTTCGCGGCTACGCCCAGCGCGACCCGCTCAACGAATACAAGACCGAGGCCTTCACGCTTTTCGAATCGATGCTCAACAGCCTGCGCGAGGATGTCACGCGCAAGCTTGCCCAGATCCGCCCGCTCAGCGATGCCGAGCGCGAGGAGATGCAGCGCCGCATCACCGAGGAACAGAAGGCCCGCGAGCGCGCCGCCGCCGCCCCGAGCGCCGAGAACCGGCCCACACCGCTGGTCGAGGGCTTCGACGAGACCGACCCGGCGACCTGGGGCAATCCGGGGCGCAACGAGCCCTGCCCCTGCGGCTCGGGGCGCAAGTTCAAGCATTGCCACGGGCGACTGAGCTGAGGCCATGCGCGCCGACGGGCGCCGGGCCTGGGAGGATGCGACCGGTGCGTGCACTGATCCGGATCTGTCTCGGCGCGGCGCTCGGCGCCGTCGCCGCGCTGCATGCATGGGCCGGCGAGGTCACGCTGCACGCGGATGACGGGGAACTCTCGGTCGATGGCCGGCTCGTGTCTTATGACGGCGCGTTCTACACGCTCGAGACGACATTCGGACCGCTCACCCTGCACGCCGATCGCGTTCGCTGCGAGGGCGACGCCTGCCCGGATGCCGAGCCGCCCCCCGTGGAGCTGACCTTTGCGGGCGCGCCGCTCATCGGCGCGCAGCTCATGCCGGCGCTGATCGAGGGGTTCGCCCGCGCGCGCGACATGCGCACATATCGCGAGATCCACGGCGACGGCGACAGCACGCATGTGCTCCTTGATCCGGAAGGGGCGATCCGCGCGCGCTTTCGCGTCACCCTGTCCGACAGCGACAGCGGGCTCATCGCACTGCTCGACGGGCGCGCCGATGTCGCCATGTCGCTCGACATCCTGCGCGACGAGGAGCTGCGCGTGCGCGAGATCGCGCGCGATGCGCTGGTGCCCGCCGTCGCGGAGGACAATGATCTCGGTGCGATTTCGGTGTCGCTGCTGGCCGATACGCTCGCCGGCAAGACCCGCGACTGGGACAGCCTCGGGCGCGGCGCGCAAGGCCGTGTCGAGCTTCATCTCTACCCCGCCGCGAGCGGCATCCAGCAAGCTATCGAGGCACAGCTACTCGGTCCCGAGGATCTGCCGCTCGCCGACGATGTGCGGCGCCACCCGGACGCGGCGACCCTGGCAGAGGCGCTCGACGCGGATGCGGACGGCCTCGGGATCACGCTCGCCTCGCGGCCCGGGCGGACGCGCGGGCTGACCCTGGCGGGCGATTGTTCGCGCGCGTCCGCGGCAACTCAGACCGCGATGCGCAGCGGGGATTATCCGCTCATGCTGCCGCTCTATCTGCACACGCGCGCCGAACGCCTTGCGCCGATCACGCGCGACTTCCTCGATTACCTCGCGACTGACGCGGCAGCGGGGACCATCCGTCGCGCGGGCTTCGTCGATCTGCTGCCGCACCGCTTTCTCGACCCGATATATTCGCTGCAGCCGGGCGATGGCAGCGATGTCGCGCCGGGCTCCACCCTGCCCGACTCAACGACGCTTCCCGGCGCCGAGCGGGTCACGACGACGATCCGCTTCGAAAGCGACTCGACACGGCTCGACGCTATGGCGCTGGATGCGGTGGCGCGGCTTGCCGACGCGGTCGCCGACGGCCTGCACGGGCGCCGCAGCCTGGTTTTTGCCGGCTTCACGGATGCAACGGAGACGGCGGACGCCCTTGCCGATGAGCGCGCGGCCGCCGTGCGCGACGCGGTGCGCGCGGCACTGAGCGCGCGCGGGCTCGGCGATGTGGAGACCGAGCCGACGGCGCCCGAAGGCCTCCCGCCCGCGGCCTGCGACGACAGCGCCGCCGGGCGCGCCGCCAATCGCCGCGTGGAGATCTGGCTGCGCTAGAGCATGTAGCGCAAAAATGGGGACCGGTTTTGCGCTCTTTGAGCATGCGATTTCACGAGATTAGAGCGCGTCGCTTCCTTTCGGATTCAGGATTCCCGGATCGGCCATGATGTGGTTCCCGTCCCTTGAGGCAGATATTGGGGTCACAGATGGGAAAGCCACATCCGATAGAACTTCGAACGCGGGTTGTCGCGTTTGTCGACGAGGGCCACGGCCACCGCGAGGCGGCGCGGCATTTCCGGGTATCGCCGAAATTCGTGAACGAGATGATCAAGC
>PUKW01000018.1 GCA_003550665.1 Paracoccaceae bacterium
AGGCCGGCGACAACATCGGCGCGCTCCTGCGCGGCGTGGGGCGTGAGGACGTCGAGCGCGGCCAGGTGCTGTGCAAGCCCAAGTCGGTGACTCCGCACACCAAGTTCGAGGCCGAAGCCTATATCCTGACCAAGGAGGAGGGCGGCCGCCACACCCCGTTCTGCGCCAATTACCGGCCGCAGTTCTATTTCCGGACCACGGATGTGACCGGCACGGTGGAGCTGCCCGAGGGCAAGACCATGCAAAGCCAAAACATTCGCATCCGGCTGAAGGCCTTCGATTACCGCGTTCTCGACACGAGCACGCAGGAGATCGTGAACACGGCCAAGCGGACCGGGGCGCAGGTGCGCGGGCCGATTCCGCTGCCGAACAAGATCGAGAAATACACCGTGCTGCGCGGCCCGCATATCGACAAGAAGTCGCGCGATCAGTGGGAAATCCGCACGCACAAGCGGCTTCTCGATATCGTCGATCCGACCCCGCAGACGGTGGACGCGCTGATGAAGCTCGACCTCGCCGCCGGCGTGGATGTCGAGATCAAGGTTTAAGGGAGCAGGCGAGATGCGCTCTGGAATAATCGCCAGGAAGCTGGGGATGACCCGGCTCTTCATGGAGGATGGCCGGCAGGTGCCGGTGACCGTCCTTCAGCTCGACACGCTGCAGGTCGTCGCCAACCGCACGCCGGAGCGCGACGGTTACGCGGCCGTGCAGCTCGGCGCCGGCACCGCGAAGGCCAAGCGCACCAGCGCGCCGATGCGCGGCCATTTCAAGGTCGCCAGCGTCGCGCCCAAGCGCAAGCTTGCGGAGTTCCGCGTCTCGCGCGACAACATGATCGACGTGGGCGAGGAAATCACCGCCGACCACTATTTCGAGGGCCAGTTCGTCGATGTGTGCGGCACCTCGATCGGTAAAGGCTTCGCGGGCGGCATGAAGCGGCATAATTTCCGCGGCCTCGAGGCCACGCACGGCGTGTCGATCGCGCACCGCGCGCCCGGCTCCACCGGCCAGTGCCAGGACCCCGGCAAGGTGTTCAAGGGCAAGAAGATGGCCGGGCACATGGGGGCGGCGCGCGTGACCACGCAGAACCTGCAGGTGGTGCGCACCGACAGCGAGCGCGGGCTCATCATGGTCAAGGGCGCGGTGCCGGGCTCCAAGGGGGGCTGGGTGACGGTCAAGGACGCGGTCAAGAAGCCGCTGCCGGACAATGCGATCCTGCCCGCGGCGCTGAAATCGGCTGCCGAGGCGGCGCGCAAGGCTGCCGAGGAGGCAGCCGCGCAGGCCGCCGCCGAGGAAGAAGCCGCGCGTCAGGCCGCGCTCGAGGAAGAGCAGGCGGCGATCGAGGCGGCGGAATCCGACGAGACGCCGGAGGGCGACGCGCCCGAGGGAGGCAAGGATGAAAGCTGACGTCATCACGCTGGAGTCGGGCAAGGCCGGTGAGGTCGAGCTCGATGATGCGATCTTCGGGCTCGAGCCGCGCGCCGACATCCTGCACCGCGTCGTGCGCTGGCAGCGCGCGCGCGCGCAAGCCGGAACGCACAAGGTCAAGACCCGCTCGGAGACGAGCTACTCGGGCAAGAAGATCTACCGCCAGAAGGGCACCGGCGGCGCACGCCACGGGGATCGCAACGCGCCGATCTTCCGCAAGGGCGGCGTCTATAAGGGCCCGACCCCGCGCAGCCACGCGCATGACCTGCCCAAGAAGGTGCGCCGTCTGGGGCTGATGCATGCGCTCTCGGCGAAGGCCGGCGAGGGCAAGCTCGTGGTGCTCGAGTCGACCGACATGCCCGAGGCGAAGACCGGCAAGCTCGCCAAGGCGGCGCGCGCGCTCGGCTGGCGCCGGGCGCTGGTGATCGACGGGCCGGAGGTGAGCGAGAACTTCGCCATCGCCGCGGGCAACATCCCCGGGCTGGACGTGCTGCCATCGGTCGGTGCGAATGTGTACGACATCCTGCGCCGTGACACGCTCGTGATCACGCGCGCGGGGCTCGAGGCGCTGGAGGCGCGGCTGAAATGAGTGCGAAACCGGAACATTACGACGTGATCCGCAAGCCGGTGATCACCGAGAAGGCGACCATGGCCTCCGAGGCCAACGCCATCGTCTTCGAGGTCGCCATCGATGCCACCAAGCCGCGGATCAAGGAAGCCGTCGAGGCGCTGTTCGGCGTCAAGGTCAAGGCCGTGAACACGACCCTGACCAAGGGCAAGACCAAGCGCTTTCGCGGCCGTCCCGGCCGCCGCGCGGACTTCAAGAAGGCCTATGTCACGCTGGAGGAGGGCAACTCCATCGACGTGACGACGGGCCTCTGATACGGACGCGACTCGGCGGCTCCCCAGCGGGGCCGCCGGTCATTTCGAGCCGGTGCGTGCGCGCACCACGGGTAAGCGGGCCTTCGGGTCCACACTGACGGAAGACAGGAACCATGGCACTCAAGTCGTACAAGCCGACGACGCCTGGCCAGCGCGGGCTGGTGCTGATCAACCGTTCCGAGTTGTGGAAAGGCCGCCCCGTCAAGTCCCTCACCGAGGGTCTGACGGGAAGCGGCGGGCGCAACAACACCGGACGGATCACGGCACGCCGCCGCGGCGGGGGCGTCAAGCGGCTCTATCGCATCGTCGATTTCAAGCGGCGCAAGCTGGACATGCCGGCGACGGTTGAGCGGATCGAATACGATCCCAACCGCACCGCTTTCATCGCGCTGATCCGCTACGGGGATGGCGAGCAGTCCTACATCCTCGCGCCGCAGCGCCTCGGCGTGGGCGACAAGGTCGTCTCGAGCCGCAAGGCCGACATCAAGCCGGGCAACGCGATGCCGTTCTCGGGCATGCCGATCGGCACGATCGTGCACAATGTCGAGCTCAAGCCCGGCAAGGGCGGCCAGATCGCGCGCGCTGCGGGCAACTATGCGCAGTTCATCGGCCGCGATGGCGGCTATGCGCAGGTCCGGCTGTCCTCGGGCGAGCTGCGCATGGTGCGCCAGGAATGCATGGCCACGATCGGCGCGGTGTCGAACTCGGACAACCTGAATCAGAACTTCGGCAAGGCCGGCCGCATGCGGCTGCGCGGCAAGCGCCCCGCGGTGCGCGGCGTGGCGATGAACCCGATCGATCACCCCCATGGCGGCGGCGAAGGCCGCACCTCGGGCGGGCGCGATCCGGTCACGCCCTGGGGCCGCCCGACCAAGGGCGCGAAAACCCGCAAGAACAAGGCGACGGACAAGTATATCATCCGCTCACGTCACGCTCGCAAGAAGAGGCGCTGATTATGGCACGTTCAGTCTGGAAGGGCCCCTTCGTCGACGCTTATGTCCTCAAGAAGGCCGAGAAGGCGCGCGAGTCGGGGCGTAACGACGTCATCAAGATCTGGTCGCGCCGCTCCACGATCCTGCCGCAATTCGTGGGCCTTACCTTCGGGGTCTATAACGGCAAGAAGCATATCCCGGTGAATGTCTCCGAGGACATGATCGGCCAGAAATTCGGCGAATACGCCCCGACGCGGACCTATTACGGCCACGCGGCGGACAAGAAAGCGAAGAGGAGATAAGCCATGGGCAAGGAAAAGAACCCGCGCCGCGTGGCCGAGAACGAGGCGTTCGCCAAGCTGCGCATGCTGCGCACGAGCCCTCAGAAGCTCAACCTCGTCGCCGCGATGATCCGGGGCAAGAAGGTGGACCGGGCGCTGACCGATCTGACTTTCTCGAAGAAGCGCATCGCGATCGATGTGAAGAAATGCCTGCAATCGGCCGTCGCGAATGCCGAGAACAATCACGGCCTCGACGTGGACGAACTCGTCGTCACCGAGGCCTGGGTCGGCAAGAACCTCGTGATGAAGCGCGGACGCCCGCGCGCACGGGGCCGGTTCGGCCGGATCAACAAGCCGTTTTCCGAGCTCACCATCAAGGTGCGCCAGGTCGAGGAGCAAGCGTAATGGGTCAGAAGGTCAATCCGATCGGCATGCGCCTGCAGGTCAACCGCACCTGGGACAGCCGCTGGTTCGCCGACACCAAGGATTACGGCGACCTGCTCCTCGAGGATCTGCGCATGCGTGAATTCATCCACGAGGAATGCAAGCAGGCCGGCGTGTCGCGCGTGATCATCGAGCGGCCGCACAAGAAGTGCCGCGTGACGATCCACACGGCGCGCCCGGGTGTCATCATCGGCAAGAAGGGCGCCGATATCGAGACGCTGCGCAAGAAGCTCGCCAAGATGACCGCGAGCGAGCTGCATCTCAACATCGTCGAGGTGCGCAAGCCTGAACTCGACGCGCAGCTCGTCGGCGAGAGCATCGCCCAGCAGCTTGAGCGTCGTGTCTCGTTCCGCCGCGCCATGAAGCGCGCGGTGCAGAACGCGATGCGCATGGGCGCGCAGGGCATCCGCGTTAACATCGCGGGCCGGCTTGGCGGTGCGGAGATCGCGCGCACGGAATGGTATCGCGAGGGGCGCGTGCCGCTGCACACGCTGCGCGCCGATATCGACTATGCCGGCGTCGACGCCAAGACGCCCTACGGCATCATCGGGGTCAAGGTCTGGATCTTCAAGGGCGAGATCCTCGAGCACGACCCGTATGCGCGTGAGCGGCGTCAGGCCGAGGCCCAGGAAGGCGGCGGGCCGCGCCCGCGCCGCTGATCCGGTGAAGGAGTAGAGAGATGCTGCAACCGAAACGGACGAAGTTCCGCAAACAGCACAAGGGCCGGATCAAGGGCGAAGCCAAGGGCGGTTTCGATCTCAATTTCGGCACCTACGGCCTCAAGGCCACCGAGCCCGAGCGCATCACCGCGCGTCAGATCGAGGCCGCGCGCCGCGCGATGACGCGTCACATGAAGCGCCAGGGCCGCGTCTGGATCCGGATCTTCCCGGACGTTCCCGTGTCCTCCAAGCCCGCCGAAGTCCGCATGGGCAAGGGCAAGGGCTCGGTCGATTTCTGGGCCGCGCGGGTCAAGCCCGGGCGGATCATGTTCGAGATTGACGGGGTGGGCGAATCCGTGGCAATGGAAGCGCTCCGGCTCGCGGCGGGCAAGCTGCCGATCAAGACGCGGGTTGTGGTGCGCCAGGACTGGTGAGAATTTGCGGGTCCCGCAGTCATGCGGGGCCTTGCGCCTGTTGGAAAAGCGTCGGCACCGCCTCGCGGGCGTCCGGCGACTTCTGATGAGAGGAATTGGCGATGGATGCCGGGGAACTGAGAAACAAGACGCCCGACCAGCTGCGCGATCAGCTGCTCGCGCTCAAGAAGGAAGCGTTCAACCTGCGGTTTCAGCAGGCGACGGCGCAGCTCGAGAACACGGCGCGGATGCGGCAGGTTCGCCGCGATGCGGCGCGCGTCAAGACCATCCTGAATGAAAAGGCCCGCGCCGCCGCGGAGAACTGAGGAGCACGCACATGCCCAAGCGCATCCTGCAAGGCACCGTGACCAGTGCCAAGAACGACCAGACCGTTACCGTTCAGATCGAGCGGCGCTACACGCACCCGGTGATGAAGAAGACGGTCCGCAAGACCAAGAAATACCGCGCCCATGACGCGGACAACCAGTTCAAGGCCGGCGACAGCGTCCGCATTCAGGAATGCGCGCCGATATCGAAGACGAAACGCTGGGAAGTGATCGCGCAGTAGCGCCCTCGCATCCCGGTTTGATCGAAACCCTGGGGCAGGTCCCCAAAGGTCGGGAGAAACCCAATGATCCAGATGCAGACCAATCTGGATGTCGCTGACAATTCCGGCGCGCGCCGGGTGCAGTGCATCAAGGTCCTGGGCGGCTCGAAACGCCGCTACGCCTCGGTGGGCGACATCATCGTGGTCTCCGTCAAGGAGGCGATCCCGCGCGGACGCGTCAAGAAGGGCGATGTGCGCAAGGCCGTCGTCGTGCGCACCGCCAAGGACATCCGCCGCGAGGATGGAACCGCGATCCGCTTCGACCGCAACGCGGCCGTGATCCTCAACAATGCCGGCGACCCGATCGGCACCCGGATCTTCGGCCCGGTTCTGCGCGAATTGCGCGGCAAGAACTTCATGAAGATCATCTCGCTGGCGCCGGAGGTGCTCTGATGGCGGCGAAACTCAAGAAGGGCGACAAGGTCGTCGTGCTGACCGGCAAGGACAAGGGCAAGCAGGGTGAGATCACCCGCGTGATGCCCGCCGACGGCAAGGCCGTCGTCGACGGTCTCAACGTTTCCGTGCGTCACACCAAGCAGTCGCAGCGCAGCCAGGGCGGGCGCATCCCGCAGTCCATGCCGCTCGATCTGTCGAACCTCGCGCTCGTCGACACCAACGGCAAGCCGACGCGGGCGGGCTTTCGCTTCGAGGACGGCAAGAAGGTGCGCTACGCCAAGACCACCGGGGAGGCGATCTGATGCTCGATACGGCGACATATGAACCCCGGCTGCGCAAGTTCTACCGCGACTCGGTGCGCGCCACGCTCAAGGAAGAGTTCGGTTACGGCAACGACATGCAGATCCCGCGTCTCGAGAAGATCGTGATCAACATGGGCGTGGGCGAGGCCGTCAAGGACACCAAGAAGGTCAAGTCCGCCGAGCAGGACCTGACCTTGATCGTCGGGCAGAAGCCGGTGATCACCAAGGCGAAGAATTCCGTCGCGGGGTTCCGGGTTCGCGAGGGCATGCCGCTCGGGGTCAAGGTGACGCTGCGCGGGGCGCGGATGTATGAATTTCTCGACCGGATGATCAACGTGGCGCTGCCGCGGGTGCGGGACTTTCGCGGCCTGAAGGCCAGCTCCTTCGACGGCCATGGCAACTATGCCATGGGCATCAAGGAGCACATCGTCTTTCCCGAGGTCAATTACGACCAGGTCGATCAGATCTGGGGAATGGACGTCATCATCTGCACCACCGCGAAGACCGACGCGGAAGCCAAGGCCATGTTGACCGCGTTCAACATGCCCTTCACCCGCTGACGCGCAAGGAGAGAGAACATGGCCAAGAAAGCAATGGTCGAGCGCGAGAAGAAGCGCCAGCGCCTGGTGCAGAAATTCGCCGCACGGCGCGCCGCGCTCAAGGAGATCGCCGCCGATACCAGCCGCCCGATGGAAGAGCGGTTCAAGGCGAACCTGAAGCTCGCCGAACTGCCGCGCAACTCGTCGGCGACGCGGCTGCACAATCGCTGCCAGCTCACGGGCCGGCCGAAGGCGTATCACCGCAAGCTGAAACTGTCGCGGATCGCGCTGCGGGACCTGGCCTCGAACGGCCAGATCCCCGGCATGGTCAAGTCGAGCTGGTAAGGAGGACGCACGATGTCAGTGAGTGATCCTCTCGGCGACATGCTCACCCGCATCCGCAATTCGCAGATGCGCGGCAAATCGACGGTGCGCACGCCGGCCTCGAAGCTGCGGGCCTGGGTGCTCGATGTGCTGATGGAAGAGGGCTATATCCGCGGCTACGAGCGCAAGACCGATGCGCGCGGGCTGCCGGAACTCGAGATCAGCCTGAAATACGCCTCCGGCGCCCCGGCGATCCGCGAGGTCAAGCGCGTCTCCAAGCCCGGCCGCCGGGTCTATTCGGGCGCGCAGGAGATCCCGACGGTGCGCAACGGGCTCGGCGTGTCGATCGTTTCGACGCCCAAGGGCGTGATGTCCGATGCAGCCGCGCGCGCCGCCAATGTCGGCGGCGAAGTGCTCTGCCGCGTATTCTGAGGAGGCCAGCATGTCTCGTATTGGGAAACGGCCGGTCGAGATCCCCTCGGGCGTGACCGCCGAGGTCTCCGGTCAGACCGTGACGGTGAAGGGGCCGAAGGGCGAACGCGCCTTTACCGCGACCGACGATGTGACGATCGCGCAGGAGGATGGCCGCATCACGGTCAAGCCGCGCGGCGACTCCAAGCGCGCGCGCCAGCAATGGGGCATGAGCCGCACCATGGTGGCCAATCTCGTGCAGGGTGTCACATCGGGCTTCAAGAAGGAGCTCGAGCTCAGTGGCGTGGGCTACCGCGCGCAGATGCAGGGCAACACCCTGAAGCTGTCGCTCGGGCTCAGCCATGACGTGAATTTCGAGGTGCCGGAGGGGGTGCAGATCGCGACCCCGCGGCCCACCGAGATCACCGTCGAGGGTATCGATCAGCAGGTCGTGGGTGAAGTCGCGGCGAACATCCGCAAGTGGCGCGCGCCGGAGCCCTACAAGGGCAAGGGCATTCGTTACAAGGACGAGTATATCTTCCGTAAGGAAGGCAAGAAGAAGTAGGGGCGCGACATGGCGAACAGCAAGAGAAAGACGTTCGAGAAGCGCCGCCTGCGCGTGCGCAGCCGGCTGCGCAAGCATGCCGGGGGCCGGCCGCGGTTGTCGGTGCACCGCTCGAACAAGAATATCAGCGTGCAGCTCATCGACGATGCTGAGGGCCGCACCCTCGCCGCCGCCTCGACGGTCGAGGCCGATATCGGCCATGTCGGGCGCAACAATCTCGAGGCCGCAAGCGCGATCGGGCTCAAGATCGCCGAGCGCGCCAAGGCCGCGGGCGTCGAGGAGTGCTATTTCGACCGTGGTGGATACCTCTATCACGGCAAGATCAAGGCGCTCGCGGAGGCGGCCCGCGAGGGCGGCCTGAAGTTCTAGGAGGCGATCATGGCACGAGACGACAACCGCCGGGGCCGCGACGAGTCCCCCGAATTCGCCGATCGCCTGGTCGCGATCAACCGGGTCTCCAAGACCGTGAAGGGCGGCAAGCGCTTCGGCTTTGCGGCCCTCGTGGTCGTGGGCGATCAGAAGGGCCGCGTGGGCTTCGGCAAGGGCAAGGCCAAGGAGGTCCCCGAGGCGATCCGCAAGGCGACCGAGCAGGCCAAGCGCAACCTGATCCGTGTGCCGCTGCGCGAAGGGCGCACGCTGCATCACGACATCGAGGGTCATCACGGCGCTGGCCGCGTGGTGCTGCGCGCGGCGCGCCCGGGCACCGGGATCATCGCGGGCGGCCCGATCCGCGCCGTGTTCGAGATGCTCGGGGTTCAGGACGTGGTCGCCAAGTCGGTGGGCACGCAGAACCCCTACAACATGATCCGCGCCGTGCTCGACGGTCTGAGGAACACCTCGAGCCCGCGCATGGTCGCACAGCGGCGTGGCAAGAAGGTTTCGGACATCCTGCGCAAGCCGGAAACCGAGCCGGCCGAAGCCTGAGGAGAGGGACCATGGCAAAGACCATCGTCGTCAAGCAGATCGGCTCGCCGATCCGCCGGCCGGCCGAGCAGCGCCAGACGCTGATCGGGCTCGGTCTCAACAAGATGCATCGCACCCGCGAGCTCGAGGACACGCCCGCGGTTCGCGGGATGGTGCGCAAGATCTCGCATCTCGTGGAGATCATCGAGGAGCGCGGCTGAGCCGCGCGCATCTGCACCGCGCGCCGCGGCGCGCGTCAACCGCGTTGATGCCGGGCGTCGCTTCCCGGCATCCATCCGGCAAGGGAGCAAGCGACATGAAACTGAACGACCTGCGCGACAATCCGGGCGCAACGCCGCGCAAGCAGCGCGTCGGCCGCGGTGCCGGCTCGGGGCGCGGCAAGACCGCCGGGCGCGGCATCAAGGGGCAGAAATCGCGCTCGGGCGTGGCCATCAGTGGCTTCGAGGGCGGCCAGATGCCGATCTATCAGCGACTGCCCAAGCGCGGCTTCAACAACCCCCTGCGCAAGGACTGGGCGGTGGTCACCCTGGGCCTGATCCAGAAATTCATCGAGGCCGGCAAGCTCGATGCCGCCGCGCCGATCACCGAGGAGGCGCTCGTGGCCTCGGGTCTGGTGCGCCGCAAGCGCGACGGCATCCGCGTGCTCGCCAAGGGCGATTTCAGCACGAAGGCCGAGATTCGCGTCTCCGGCGCCTCGCGCCCGGCGGTGGCTGCGGTCGAGGCCGCGGGCGGCTCGTTGACGGTCACGTCTGCGACAGCCTCCGGGTCGGCGTCCGAATAAACGGTTGTCCGCTGCGGCCGGGCCGCTTAAACCTGCCGCACGGTTTTTCCGCGCCGCCGTCCGGAAACCGGGCCGGCGGCGCCGTCACGAAAGAGACATGGCATGGCATCTGCTGCAGAGCAAATGGCGGCGAACACCAGCTGGGGTGCGCTGGTCAAGGCGACCGATCTGCGCCGCCGCATCGTCTTCGCGCTCGGACTTCTGATCGTCTACCGGATGGGGACCTACATCCCCGTCCCCGGCATCGACGGTGTCGCGCTGCAGGATTTCATGGAGGATGCGCAGGCCGGTATCGGCGGCATGCTCAACATGTTCACCGGCGGCGCGATCGGCCGGATGGGGATCTTCGCGCTCGGGATCATGCCCTACATCTCGGCGGCGATCATCATGCAGCTGCTCGCCGCGATGGTGCCCTCGCTGCAGCAGCTCAAGAAAGAGGGCGAGCAGGGCCGCAAGAAGATCAACCAGTATACCCGCTACGGCACGGTGCTGCTGGCGACCATGCAGGCCTGGGGGCTGGCAATCAGCCTTGAATCGGGCGATCTCGTGACGGAGCCGGGGATGTTCTTCCGGCTCGCCTGCGTCATCACGCTGGTGGGCGGGACGATGTTCCTGATGTGGCTCGGTGAGCAGATCACCGCGCGCGGCATCGGCAACGGCATCTCGCTGATCATCTTCGTCGGCATCATCGCCGAGGTGCCCGCGGCGCTCGCGCAGTTCCTCAGCCAGGGCCGCACCGGCGCCATCAGCCCCGCCGTCATCATCGGCGTGTTCGCCATGGTCGTCGCGGTGCTGACCTTCGTGGTGTTCATGGAGCGCGCGCAGCGCAAGATCCATATCCAGTACCCGCGCCGCCAGGTCGGCCAGAAGATGTTCGACGGGGGCGCGTCGCACCTGCCCGTGAAGGTCAATCCGGCCGGCGTGATCCCGGCGATCTTCGCCTCGTCGCTCCTGCTGCTGCCGACGACACTCGCGACGTTCTCGGGCCAGCAGACGAGCCCGACAATGTCGCTGGTGCTGGCCTATTTCGGCCCCGGGCAGCCGCTCTACCTGCTGTTCTTCACGGCGATGATCGTCTTCTTCACCTTCTTCTATACCTTCAACGTCTCCTTCAAGACCGAGGACGTGGCGGAGAACCTGAAGAACCAGAACGGCTTCATCCCCGGCATCCGGCCCGGCAAGCGCACCGAGGAATACCTCGATTACGTCGTCAACCGGATCGTCACGCTCGGCGCGACCTATCTCGCGGCGGTCTGTCTTCTGCCCGAGATCCTGCGCGGCCAGCTTGCCATTCCGTTCTATTTCGGCGGCACCTCGGTGCTCATCGTCGTCGCGGTGACGATGGACACGATCAACCAGGTGCAGTCGCATCTGCTGGCGCATCAGTACGAGGGGCTGCTGGAGAAATCGCAGCTGCGCGGCAAGAAACGCGGCGGCAAGACCACCGGCAAGGGTGGCAAGCCAAGCAAGGGACCGGCCCGGCGATGAACATCATTCTTCTGGGCCCGCCGGGGGCGGGCAAGGGCACGCAGGCGCGGCGCCTCATGGACAAGCGTGGCATGGTGCAGCTCTCCACGGGCGACATGTTGCGCGAGGCGCGCAGCTCCGGCTCGGCCATGGGCAAACGGGTCGCCGAGGTGATGGATCGCGGCGAACTCGTCACTGACGAGATCGTGATCGGGCTGATCGAGGAGAAGCTCGCGGCGGGCGCGCCGGGCGGTTTCATCTTCGATGGTTTCCCGCGCACCCTGGGCCAGGCTGACGCGCTCGATGGCCTGATCGAACGGATGGGGCAGAAGCTGTCCGCCGTGATCGAGATGCAGGTCGACGACGACGTGCTGGTCGAGCGTGTCTCCGGCCGCTTCACTTGCGGCAATTGCGGCGCAGTCTATCACGAGCGCACGCACCCGACGGCGGTGGCCGGGATCTGTGACGCCTGCGGCTCCTCGGATCTGCGCAAGCGCCCCGACGACAACGCGGAGAGCATGCGCCAGCGCCTCATGGAATATTACAAGAAGACCTCTTCGCTGATCGGCTACTACCATGCCAAGGGATTGCACCACAGCATCGATGGTCTCGCCGATGTGGACACCGTCGAGCAATCCATCGCGCATGTGCTCGATCGCGCCTGAGCAGGCTTGACGTTACCGCCCAAACCGCCTAGGCGACGGCATTCCGCCGGGGGTCCTGCGATTCCCGGACCGGACCGCAGCCTAGAGATGACACCGTCCGCACGCACCGGCGTCGGATGGGCGTTGTGAAAAAAGGTTCCGGGACTACGGAACCGCAACGAAAGGATCGAACCGCGTGGCACGAATTGCTGGCGTAAACATACCGACGGGAAAACGCATCCCCATCGCTCTGACCTATATCCACGGCATCGGACCGAGCACGGCGAAGAAGATCTGCGAGGCCGTCGGGGTCGACACGGCGCGCCGCGTCAACGAGCTTTCGGATGCCGAGATCATGGCGATCCGCGAGAACATCGACGCGAATGAAAGCGTCGAGGGTGACCTGCGCCGTGAAGTGCAGATGAACATCAAGCGCATGATGGATATGGGGTCCTATCGGGGCCTGCGCCATCGTCGCAACCTGCCCGTGCGCGGTCAGCGCACCCACACCAACGCCCGCACCCGCAAGGGCCCGGCGAAAGCCATCGCTGGCAAGAAGAAATAAGGGGGCTTCATGGCACGGGACAAGACGCGCGTTAAGCGCAAGGAACGCAAGAACATCGCGGCCGGGGTCGCGCATGTGAACTCGAGCTTCAACAACACCAGGGTCCTGATCTCTGACGTGCAGGGCAATGCGATCGCCTGGTCGTCGGCGGGCACGATGGGCTTCAAGGGATCGCGCAAGTCCACGCCCTACGCCGCGCAGCTCGCTGCCGAGGATGCCGGGCGCAAGGCGCAGGAACACGGCATGAAGACCCTCGATGTCGAGGTGCAGGGGCCGGGCTCGGGCCGCGAATCGGCGCTGCGCGCGCTCGCCGCGGTCGGATTCAACATCCCCGCGATCCGCGATGTCACACCGATCGCGCATAATGGCTGCCGGCCGCCCAAACGTCGCCGCGTTTAAGGGGGCGTACGAGTTGGCCGGACCGCACGCGCCGCGTGCGGTCCGGCACTGTCATTTGATCCTCGGGCGTCGCCGGCTACCGGACATGGGCCGGCGACAGGAATGGAGGCGACACCCATGATCCACAAGAACTGGCAAGAACTGATCAAGCCGACGCAGCTTGAAGTCAAGCCCGGCAACGAGCCCGCGCGCCAGGCCACCGTTATCGCGGAACCGCTCGAGCGCGGCTTCGGGCTTACGCTCGGCAATGCGCTGCGCCGCGTGCTCCTGTCGTCGCTGCAGGGCGCGGCGATCACGTCGGTGCAGATCGACAACGTGCTGCACGAGTTTTCCTCTGTGGCGGGCGTGCGCGAGGACGTCACCGATATCGTTCTCAATCTCAAGGGCGTCGCGATCCGCATGGAGGTCGAGGGGCCCAAGCGGCTCTCGATCTCGGCCAAGGGGCCGGGCGTCGTCACGGCGGGCGACATTTCCGAATCGAACGGCATCGAGGTGCTCAACAAGGGCCATGTCATCTGCCATCTCGACGAGGCGGCCGACCTCTACATGGAGCTGACCGTCAACACCGGGAAGGGCTATGTGCCTGCCGACCGCAACCGTGCCGAGGATGCGCCCATCGGGCTGATCCCGATCGACGCGATCTATTCGCCGGTCAAGCGCGTCTCCTATGACGTGCAGCCGACCCGCGAGGGCCAGGTGCTCGACTACGACAAGCTCACGCTCAAGATCGACACCGACGGCGCGGTCTCTCCCGAGGACGCCGTGGCCTATGCGGCGCGCATCCTGCAGGATCAGCTGCAGATTTTCGTCAACTTCTACGAGCCCGAGTCGGCGGGGCGGCCGGACGATGATGACGGTCTGGAATTCAACCCCCTCCTGCTCAAGAAGGTCGACGAGCTCGAGCTCAGCGTGCGCTCGGCCAACTGCCTCAAGAACGACAACATCGTCTATATCGGTGATCTGATCCAGAAGACCGAGGCTGAGATGCTGCGCACGCCGAATTTCGGCCGCAAGTCGCTCAACGAGATCAAGGAAGTGCTCTCGGGGATGGGGCTGCATCTGGGCATGGATGTCGAGGACTGGCCGCCGGATGACATCGAGGAGCTGGCGAAGAAATACGAGGATCAGTTCTAACCGGGCCACGCGCCCCAAGGGGAGCGGCGCCTGCGCAGGCGCCGCCGGACAAAGCAAAATCGACCAAGGAGACACGACATGCGCCACGCAAGCGGATACCGCAAGCTCAACCGCACCCATGAGCATCGCAAGGCGATGTTCGCGAACATGGCCGGCTCGCTCATCGAGCATGAACAGATCAAGACGACGCTGCCCAAGGCCAAGGAGCTGCGCCGGATCGTCGAGAAGCTCGTCACGCTGGCCAAGCGCGGCGATCTGCATGCCCGCCGCCAGGCCGCCGCGCGGCTCAAGCAGGATCAGCACGTCGCCCGGCTCTTCGACGTGCTCGGCCCGCGCTATGCCGAGCGCGCGGGCGGCTATGTCCGCGTGCTGCGCGCGGGCTTTCGCTATGGCGACATGGCGCCGATGGCGATCATCGAGTTCGTCGACCGCGATCCCGAGGCGAAGGGCGCGGCCGATCGCGCGCGCCTGGAGGCCGAGGAGGCCGTCGAGGAGTGATCGACCGAACGACCGGACGCATACGGGGTCGCGCGTTGCGCGGCCCTTTTTCATACTGCGACGGCGCGCTTGTTCGAGCCCCGTCGGCGCGCTAGGTGAGGGCAATGAAACGTTTCATCCCCTTCATGACGCCCGATCCGCTGGTCGCGGTGATCCGCCTCGATGGTGTGATCGCCGGGGGCGGCCGGGCCGGCCCGCGGCTCAATGATTCGACCCTCGCGCCGGTCATCGAGCGCGCCTTCACCCGCGGCAAGCCCAAGGCCGTGGCGCTGGTCATCAACTCGCCCGGCGGCTCGCCGGTGCAGAGTTCGCTGATCGCGGCGCGGATCCGGCGGCTGGCGCAGGAGAAGTCGGTGCCCGTGCACGCCTTCGTCGAGGATGTCGCCGCCTCGGGGGGCTACTGGCTCGCGACGGCGGCGGACCACATCTGGGTCGACGACTCCTCGATCGTCGGCTCGATCGGCGTGATCTCGGCAGGGTTCGGCTTTCACGACTTCATCACCCGCTACGGCGTCGAGCGCCGCGTCTACACCGCCGGCAAGTCCAAGAGCATGCTCGACCCGTTCCAGCCCGAGAAATGCGACGATGTCAGCCGCCTGCGCGCGCTGCAGGACACGGTTCACGAGCGGTTCATCGCCGAGGTCAAGGCGCGGCGCGGCGACCGGCTCAAGGGCGGCGACGAGCTCTTCACCGGCGACATATGGTCGGGGCAGGGGGCGGTGCAGGTCGGGCTTGCGGACGGCGTCGAGCATCTGGTGCCCAAGCTGAAGGCGATCTACGGCGACAAGCTGCGGATGGTGCCGTACGGCCTGCGCCGGCCCTTCTTCCAGCGGCTCGGCGCGCAGATATTCGCGGGCGCCGTCGCCGGTGTCGAGGAGCGCGCAGTCTGGGCGCGCTACGGGCTATGAGACATGCTTAATGTCGTCTTCCTGTTTCTCCTGTTCATCGCGGTGCTCGGGGTGATGGGCAAGCTCCGGCTGATCAAGCCGGGCGGGCGCACGAAGCTGCCGCGACCGCGCAAGTGCCGCGCCTGCGGACGCTTCATTCTCGGCTCGCGCGGGTGTGACTGCGACAGGAAGCGCTGAACGGTGGCGGTGCATGCCGCGCTCGTCCTGGCGGGGCTCGCGGTGTTGCTGCTGGCGGGCGATCTGCTGGTGCGCGGGGCGGTTAATGCGAGCCTGAAGCTCGGGGTGCCGGCGCTGCTTGTCGGGCTGACCATCGTCGCCTTCGGCACTTCGGCGCCCGAGCTCATCGTGTCCGTCAACGCGGTCCTCCGCGACGCGCCGGGGCTGGCGCTCGGCAATGTGGTGGGGTCGAACGTCGCGAATATCCTGCTGGTGCTGGGCGTGCCGGCATTGATCGCGGGGCTGCAGCCCTGGGCCGATCGCGAAACGCAGCGCAGCTTCGCCATCATGCTCGCCGTGTCGGTCCTGTTCATCGGGGTGTGCTTCATCGGCCCGGTGCGCTGGCCGCATGCGCTCGGCCTGCTTGCGGTGCTAGGCTTCGTGCTGTTCGATTGGTGGCGCAGCGCGCAGCGTCACCGCGACGGCCCCGCCGGGGCGCTCGTGCCGGAGGGCGCCGACCCGGCGCTGCGCTGGCGCGGCACGGCGCTGTTTCTCGTGGTGGGGCTGATCGGTTTGCCGATCGGGGCGGAGATGCTGGTGCGCGGCTCGGTCGCCATCGCGACGGAACTCGGCGTGAGCGATGCCGTGATCGGGCTCACGATCGTGGCGGCGGGCACCTCGCTGCCCGAACTCGCCACGACGCTGATGGCCGCGCGGCGGCGCGAGGCGGGCGTGGCGCTCGGCAACGTGATCGGCTCCAACATCTTCAACCTGCTCGCCATCATCGGCATCGCCGGGCTCGTCGGGCCGCTGCCGGTGCCCGAGGGAATGCTGCGCGTGGATCTTTGGGTCATGCTGGCGGCCTCGTTGGTTCTGCTGCCGGTGATCGCGGGGCGGGCGGCGCTCTCGCGGATCTGGGGGGTGGGCTTGACGGCCGCCTATGCGGCTTATGTGACGCTTCTGTTTCTCAATGGAGGGTTGTGGTGATGCGGGGCAGGGCGCTGGTGACCGGAGCGGGCAAGCGGATCGGGCGCGCGCTGGCGCTCTACCTCGCCGGGCGGGGCTGCGATGTGGCCGTCCATTACGCGACGGCGCAGGCGGAGGCCGAGGCGACAGTGACGCAGCTGCGGGGGCTCGGCATCGAGGCCGCCGCGCTGCAGGCGGATCTGCTCGACGAGACCGCGGCACAGGCCCTGATCGGCCGCGCTGCGCAGGCGCTCGGCGGCCCGCTCTCGCTTCTGGTCAACAACGCCTCGATATTCGAGCATGACGATATCACCAGCATGACCCGCACGAGCTGGGATCGTCATCTGGAGTCTAATCTGCGCGCACCGGTGGTGTTGTCGCAGGGCTTCGCCGCCCAGGCGCCCCGCGCCGTCATGGATGAGGACGGCGAGCCGCGCGCCCGCGCCGCCATCGTCAACATCATCGATCAGCGCGTGCGCAAGCTCACCCCCGAGTTCATGAGCTACACCATCGCCAAGGCCGGGCTGTGGACCTTCACGCAGACCGCCGCGCAGGCCCTTGCCCCCGATATTCGCGTCAACGCGATCGGGCCGGGGCCGACGGTGCAGGGTGTGCGCCAGTCGGCGGAGCATTTCGCGCGCCAGCGCGCGGCGACGGTGCTCGGTCGCGGCGCCGGGCCGGACGACATCGCCGCGGCGCTCGGCTACCTCATGGATGCGCCGGCCGTGACGGGGCAGATGATCTGCGTCGATGGCGGCCAGCACCTGAGTTGGCGCACGCCCGATGTGCTCGGGGTCGAGTAGGATCGCGCCGTCACGGTCGGCAAGGTTCCGTGGTTGTTCGCCTTGACTTGTCCACGCTATCGTAGCGGGTCACATTGATGTCACGATTCTGGGCCTGATCTCAGTGGATTGCATGAAACCGCAAAAAATACTAAGAATAAACAGCGTGTTAAGCACGTGCTCAAGAATTGGGCACTTCAATGAAGCCGCCCGTTTGCAAGGGAAATTTCGGGCTCCCCCAAAGTTTCCCCCAACCTTATCCACAGGTTTGGTGGACATCTGCCGGCTTGCACTCGGGGCGTGCGCGATGCAGGGGAACGCTGATTCCGGGTTGTGGGCCGATGCGTGAGAAACCGCCTTTCGAGGAGACGCCCGCCACGGCGCAGCCGGGCCACGACGTGGTCCGCGGCTACCTCAAGACCCTCGACAGCTCGCCCGGCGTCTACCGGATGCTCGATGCCGAGGGGCGCGTCCTCTATGTCGGCAAGGCGCGCAACCTGCGCGCGCGCGTGTCCAGCTATGCGCGGCTGACGGGCCATACCCGGCGCATCCAGCGCATGATCGAGCAGACCGCCTCGATGATGTTCCTGACCACCCGCACAGAGGCCGAGGCGCTGCTGCTCGAGCAGAACCTGATCAAGCAGCTCAAGCCGCATTACAACGTGCTGCTGCGCGACGACAAATCCTTCCCCAACATCCTGATCACCGGCGATCATTCCTTCCCGCAGATCCGCAAGCATCGCGGCCGGCGCAGCGCCACGGGCAACTATTACGGTCCCTTCGCCTCGGGCGGGGCCGTCAATCGCACGCTCAACCAGCTGCAGAAGGTGTTCCTGCTGCGCTCCTGCTCGGATTCGGTGTTCGAGTCGCGCACCCGGCCCTGCCTGCTCTATCAGATCAAGCGCTGCGCGGCGCCCTGCGTGGGCTATGTGGAGGAGGCCGAGTATGCCGCGCTGGTGCGCGATGCCGAGCGGTTCCTGAAGGGGCGCACCACGAAGATCCAGGCCAAGCTCGCCGAGGAGATGCAGGCCGCCTCCGAGACGATGGAGTTCGAGCGCGCCGCTGCGCTGCGCGATCGCATCCGCGCGCTCACCGAGGTGCAGGCCACGCAGGGGGTCAATCCGCGCGGTGTGGACGAGGCCGACGTCATCGCCGTGCACATGCAGGGCGGGCAGGCTTGCGTGCAGGTCTTCTTCATCCGCGCGCATCAAAGCTGGGGCAATCGCGATTTCTACCCGCGCACCGGGGCGGGCGCCGAGGAGGCCGAGATCCTCGAAGCCTTCATGGGCCAGTTCTATGACGGCAAGACGCCGCCGCGCCGGGTGCTGCTGTCGCACCCGATCGACGATCCCGATCTGATGGGCGAGATCCTCGCCGACCGCGCCGGGCGCAAGGTCGAGATCGCGGTCCCGAAGCGCGGCGAGAAGGCCGAGCTCGTCGAGGACGCGGCGCGCAATGCGCGCGAGAGTCTCGGGCGCAAGATGGCCGAGAGCGCGGCGCAGTCGCGGCTCCTCGCGGGCATCGCCGAGGCCTTCGAGCTCGAGGCCCCGCCGCGGCGCATCGAGGTCTACGACAACTCGCATCTGCAGGGCACG
>PUKW01000060.1 GCA_003550665.1 Paracoccaceae bacterium
GAGGGTTAATTGGCCTGCACCTGGCCAGGCTGCTGGAAGAAAGCAGACACCCCTTTAAGGTTAAACTGATTGAAAAAGACGAGGAGCGCTGCGGAGAGCTGTGTCAAAGCCTGAAAAAGACCCTTGTTTTGGAGGGTGATGCCACAGAGATTACAATGCTCCAGGAGGAAGATACGGAGACAGCCGATGCCGTTATAGCCGTCACCGGGGATGATCGAACTAACATTGTTAGCGCCCTCCTGGCCCGCCAGTTCGGAGTGGAAAAAATAATCTGCGAGGTGATGCGGCCCCATTATGTGCCCGTATACAGCACCCTGGGGATTGAAAGTGTAATCAACCCCCGCATCCTGGCGGCATCCCGTATCATTCGCTATACCCGTAAAGAAAAGATGGTTTCCCTCTCTATACTGCAGAACGAAAAGGCGGAGGTTTTCGAACTGGTTTTGCCGCAATCCGCTCGGGTGGTCAATAAAAAGGTTTCCGAGGCGCATTTTCCAAAAGGAATGTTAATCGGCTCCATTGTTCGCAATGGGGAGGTCATCATTCCTGATGGTGATACGAGGCTTATTCCCGGTGATCACCTGGTTATATTTGCCGTGCCAAAAGTTAGTGCAAAATTGGACCGCTTTTTTGCGCCGGCCGCCGAGAAAGCGAACAAAAATAGCATTTTTAATAAGTTGATTAAGCCTGAAGGCAGCGGCTAATTTTTTGCAAACAGTAATTGGGTGCTTCATGGGGAGGCCTGGCTGTGCGCCAGTTTAGACCATTTTACCTTCTGGGGATCCTGCTTTTATTTTTGGCTTTGGCATTGTGTTTGTCCGCGCTGTGGGCTGTGGTGGAACAGGGGCCGGATCGGCTGGCTTTTTTATGGGCTATTGTGTTAACCGCAGCGGTGGGCTTATTTTTATACTGGTTCTTCTCCCCTTCAAAAGAGGATAAAGAATTATCTCTGGTGGAAAACTTCACCGTTGTGGCCATGGCCTGGTTTGTGGCGGGAGTTTTTGGTGCCCTGCCCTATTTTTTTTACGGCTTATTTGAAGGTAGTTTTACCGCGGCCTTTTTTGAGGCTGTTTCCGGTTTTACCACTACCGGTGCCACTTTGATCGAAGATATCGAAGTTTTGCCCCGCGGCCTGCTCTTGTGGCGCAGTTTCACCCAGTGGCTGGGTGGTATGGGGATTATCGTTTTATTTTTGGCCATCCTACCCCGGTTTGGATTCAGGACCATGGCTATGTTCAAAGCTGAACTGCCCGGCCCGGTTGCCGAGCGGTTGGTTCCCAGGGTAGTTGAAACAGCCCGCCGGCTCTGGTTAATTTATGTTGCTCTAACGGCTGCGGAAGTTCTTTTACTTATGCTCTGCGGAATTAGTTTTTATAACTCCCTGACACATGCTTTTACAACCATGCCAACCGGCGGCTTTTCCACTTTTAACGAGAGTATAGCCGCCTTCAACAACCCGGCAGCTGAAATTGTGATCATATTCTTCATGTTTTTTGCCGGGATTAACTTTGTTCTTTATTTTCGATTAATGCGCGGTGATTTTAGCATATACAAAAACCCCGAGCTTCGCTTTTATACCCTGGTAATCGTTATTGCTTCATTAGTGGTCACAGCAAACATTTATGGTGACAGCGGTGGCGATTTTCCCACTGTTCTCAGGCAGGGAGTTTTCCAGGTAGTCTCGATAGTTACCACCACTGGCTATACCACTGCAGATTTTGATGCCTGGCATTATTTTTCGCGTTACATCCTGCTTGTTTTCATGTTCCTTGGGGCTTGTGGAGGTTCAACCGGCGGGGCGATGAAGCAAATTCGCTGGATGCTGATGATCAAGTTTTCCCTGCGGGAACTTTACCGCTTTATTCATCCCAGGGCAATCGCATCGGTTAAGATAGGAGACCAGAATGTCGGTGAAGAAGTGCTTCGGGCAGTAATGGGGTTCGGATTTCTTTACATGGTTCTTGCCGGCCTTGGCACCTTGGCTCTTAGCGCTATGGGGCTTGACCTGGACACCGCTTTTTCGGCGGTGGCGGCGACTATTGGTAATGTCGGCCCGGGGCTTGGGCAGGTAGGCCCCGCGGATACATATGAGGTAATTCCCCCGCTTGGCAGAATTTTGCTGTCGGTTTTAATGGTCATCGGACGCCTGGAAATATATACAGTCCTTGTTATTTTACTGCCGGAATCAAGGCGGTTATGGGGCAGGGCTTTTAAGATAAAATAAAATCGCCTTATTGCAGGCTTAACTGGTTATTGGCAATATACGGTTTTTTAAAGCAAGCATTCCAGCCGGAGCCGAAGGTTGTCTCCTTCTTTTCTTGTTTTTGGAATCGCCGTCGAGCACGGTACCCCCACTTTGCATTTGCCGCATACATCGGTGATGCCTTCCAGGTCGCCGAACCTCTTCCCGTTTTCCAGGCACATCCGGTAACAGCGATGCCGGTCGAGGCCCCCTTGGCGGCAAAACCGTACTTATGCAGGTCGGCGGATATAGACGTGACACCGGGCACCCGGAAATCAAATGGGGGGATGCGGTAGCCCAGGCGCTCCATGAAGGGAAGCATATAACCGCCCAGGCTGGCGTCAACGTGCAGGTTAATATTATTTTCAACGGCCAGTGCCCCCATTTCCTTGATCGGATCGACCACCCCGTGAGGGTAAGCGGGTGCGGAACCGACGAGCATAATCGTGTTGGGGTTTATGGCCTGCCTGACAGCGTCAAGGTCTGCTTTAAAATCTTCGTCAAGTGGAATGCGGACAACTTTGACGCCGAGGTAGTGAGCTGCTTTGTCCAGTGAAGGGTGAGCGCTGGCCGGCATGATTATTTCCGGATTGCCTACTTTCGAACGCTCACTGCGGGCTTGATCTCGGGAAGATTTGACAGCCAGCAACTGACTTTCGGAACCGCCGGAAGTAACGGTGCCGACAGCATTTTCCCCGGCGTTTAAGAGGTTCGCCGTTGCGGAAACAACTTCTGTTTCGAACTTCTTAAGGCTGGGAAAGGCCTTTGGATCCAGGGCGTTGCTGTGGATATAGTGGGTGTATACATCCCTTATAACCTTGTCGAGATTATCTCCGGCACGGTAAACCAGGCCGAAAGAACGCCCTTCTTTCCAGCCCACGTCCGCTGAGCGGGCTTCTTCCAACTCGTTGATTAAGTTTTCACGGTTTACACCTTTTTCGGGCAATGAATATTTGTGATCGTTTCCCATTAGAGATCATTCCTTTCATACAGTAAGAAATTCTCCAAGAACGGCATGCTTCCTTCAAGACTATACGTTTCCCGCCGGTATGGTAAAAATGAATGAATGCTGGATTTCTTGCAATCAGCCCGCCAATTTTAGGTGCGTGATCCTGTTGCTTTTATGTTGTTCTTGTCGTAATATTAGGGCAGATGGATAAACGAGAAACGGCTGTTTCCGGCAACCTGCTTCACCCAAAATCACAGGCTTTGTCGCCGCAACGTCCGACGTAATCACAGGTGCACATACACCACTAAACTACAGTTTATACGGCATATGCCGAATCCTTTTTTAATGGCTTTCCCAGCGGGAATATCTTGTCGTAAGGCAATATTAATAAGGAGGAATCGAAAGATGCCGGTTTATGAATATGTTTGCCTGGATTGCAAAGAAAAAACAGAAGTAAGGGCTACCATGGGAGAAAAAGAAAAAGGCTTAAAAGTAACCTGCAGTGCCTGTGGAAGCAGCAACATGGCCCAGTATTTCGGCAATATGACTGTTACAGCATCTTTTCCTCTGCATTAGCAATTGTGACAGGGGGACGGGGGGATCTGTCACGTTCTTGCCCGTGATAAGCGCCCGGATTTTCGTTGAGATTTTTGGGAATAGAAAATATCAATGTACAAAGTGTTTACAGGGCGTGACAGATCCCCCCGTCCCCCTGTAGTATGCTTAAAGAGGCAGATTATACTTTAAACCATGGACTTTGCCCCCGGCCGCAGGTAGAACAATTTTGGTATGCCGACCAACGCAATTTTGGCCGGGTTTTTTTTGCCTTTTTAGCGGGAACACGAAATACTTGTTTGCACCATGCAGGATGCCTGCCCCGAAGAGGGGATCGGTTTCCGTTACGGAGCGCCGATCGTAATTATAAATAATGGTATCGAGCTTTTACCCAAACATCCCCTGGAAAGCTTTAAAATTAAATAGATGCAGCGGGGTGTTGACTAACTGTTACACCAGGTTGATGGCTTCGGCCAGCACCGCCACGAGGCGGTCGATATCTTCTTCCGAAATGATCAGCGGGGGAGAAAGGGCGATTAAATCCTTTTGCAGGGGACGGCAGATCACCCCGTTGTGGTAGGCGGTCTCAAAAACCCTATGGTTGATCGGTGGGTCGAATTTTTCTTTTGTATTACGATCTTTGACAAGCTCCAAAGCGGCCATCAGGCCCAGGCCCCTTACTTCGCCAATATAATTGCTCTTGATGTTTTTTAGCCCTTCGAGCAGCCTTTTGCCCATTGCCCCGGCATTTTGTTTAAGGTTTTCTGCCTCTAATATCTCGATGTTTTTTAAGGCTACCCGGCAGGCCAGTGGATGGCCGCTGTAGGTAAAGCCGTGGAAAAAGTTGTCTTTGCTTTTCAGGACCTGAAAAATTTTATCGGATATTACTGCTGCCCCGAGCGGCACGTAACCGCTGGTTATGCCCTTGGCC
>PUKW01000074.1 GCA_003550665.1 Paracoccaceae bacterium
ATGCTGCGCGGAAATCTGCGGCTGCTCGGGGAGATCCTGGAGCTCGACGCGATCGAGCAGGACATCCTCCATTGCCGCGTGATCTGCGATGTCAGCCCCGCCTATTCCCGGCTCCTCGACAAGATCCATGAAGCCGTGCCCGGCATTCACGAGACAATCGGCTGCGTGCTCGCCGTGGCGCCGGAAGCCGTGCGTGCCCGGCTCGCGCGCCAGGGTCGGCTGCGGCGCGCGGGGCTCATCCGGCTCGATCCGGACAGCCACGATTTCTCGGGCGCCATTGATCCGCCCGGCAGACTCGCGGCGCTGCGGTTCGAGGCGTTCGACACTGTGGAGGCGCTGAAGGAGTGCCTTCTCGGCCGCCCGGCCCGCTCGGAGCTCCGCTCGGACGACTTCGCGCATCTCGGCCACGACCTGGAGTTGATGACGCAGGTGCTGCGCGGCGCCTTCGAGACCCGCGCGACCGGGGTAAACATCCTGCTCTACGGCATTCCGGGCACCGGCAAGAGCGAGCTTGCCAAGGTGCTGTCGCTGACCGCCGGCGCGCCGGTTTTCCCGATCGGTGAGGCCGACGATGAGGGTGGCGAGCCCTCGCGGGGGGACAGGTTGTCGGAGCTGGCGCTCAAGCAGATGCTGCTGAACACGGATCCCGACCCCGCCTTCTGCTGTTTCGACGAGGCGGAGGATCTGTTCGCTGCGCTCGCGACCGGGTTCGCCCGGCGCGCGGGTTCGAAGGTGTTCATGAACCGGCTCTTCGAGACCAACACCGTGCCGGTGATCTGGATCGTGAACGATATCGACGCGCTGCCGGTGACGGTGCGCCGGCGCATGACCATGGCACTCAGGGTCGACCAGCCGCCGCGCGAGGTGAGCGCGCGGATCGTAACCGGGATGGCGCGAGAGCAGGGCCTCAGGCTGCCCGCGGCGGAGGTCACGGCGCTGGTAACGCAGACCCGCGCGGCGCCGGGGGTCTATGCCAAGGCGTTGCAGGCGACCGACCTCGCCGGGGGCGATCTCGCGACGCTGCACCATGTCAGCACGGGTCTCGTGCAGGCGCTGCAGGACGGCACCCCACCTGCCACCGCGCGGGGCGCGGCGGCCGAGGACTTCCGGCCGGAGCTGTCGAATGCCGAACTCGATCTCGCGGGCTTTGCCGAGCGCCTCGCGGGGGCCGCCGGACAGCCATTCTCATTGTGCCTCTTCGGCGCGTCGGGCACCGGCAAATCGGCTTTCGCCCTGCATGTCGCCGAGCGGCTGGGGATGGATGCGCGCCACCTCAAGGCGTCGGATCTGCTGGGCATGTTCGTCGGCCAGACCGAGGCGGCGATCGCGGGCGCGTTTCGGGAGGCCGAGCGCGACGGGCTGTTCCTGATCCTCGACGAGGTCGATGCGCTCCTGCACGATCGCGCAAGCGCCCGACGCGGCTTCGAGGTCTCGCAGGTCAACGAGCTGCTTCAGGCGATGGAGGCGCACCCGGTTCCGTTCGCCTGCACCAGCAACATCATCGACCGGGTCGATCCGGCCGCGATGCGCCGCTTTACCTTCCGCATCCGGTTTCGGCCCCTGGAGCCCGCGCAGCTGCGCAGCTGCTACGCCCATTTCTTCGCCCGCACGGCGCCGGGCTCGCTCGCCGAGCTGACCGGGCTGACTCCGGCGGATTTCGCGCTGGTGCGAAAGCAGGCAGGCATCCTCGGCGTGCGGGACGATGACGCCGCGATCCGCCGCATGCTCGCCGCCGAGCATGCCGCCAAGCGCGACGCGCCGCGCGCGGTCGGATTCCGGCCCGAACTCGTGCATCGGACGTGCTGAGCCGTCGGGAGCCGGGCATCGCGGACCGGCCGCGGTCGCTGCCTTGCCGACACCCAGACGCCCGTTTCTGACGCAAAACCCTGGGACTTTCACCCGAGACAGGAGGGAGGCATCACTTGGTTGGAAACTGGTCCGACGACCTCATCGCGCTGACCCGCAAGCATGTGGGGGTGATGCAGGGCACTGCGCCGGGTGCGCGGGTGCCGATCTGCATGAAGCACTGGAACCATCGCTTCGGTCTGCTGCTGGTCGAGGGTACCGAGGGCGTGCTGGTGGTCGTCGATGCCGCGCGCGGAGCGCGCGAGGTGTTCATCTCGCCCGACGATCTGATTGCCGCGGGCTGGGTGCTCGACTGACGGAGCGGGCGACGCGCCGCCCCGTGGCGCCGCGGCCATGCCCGGAACAGGAATGGAGACAACAATGGCGTTGAAGCAGGAACATTTCGCCCTGACGGACGACGAACTCGGGAAGATCAACGCCGTCATCAGGGAGGCGAGCGACGCGTATCATGCGCATTATCCCGACGAAGCTCCGCCCGATCAGGTGACCATCAGCTTCGGGTTCGCCGCCGGGCCGGCACGGTTCCTGTCGGTCTCGATCGCGGGCAAGCACTTCGATGTCGCGTGATCGGTGGATGCGACACGGGCCGATTTCGCGACGGGGCAACGCGGCGGACATTGCGTGCCCGACCCCCGGCGCGACACCCCCAGCGGGGCGGCAATCGGTCGCGCGCGCGTTGACAAGCCCGGCCCGGGGCCGGATGCTGCCCGCGCTGATATTGAGGCCCTGATGCATTCCCTTGATCCGATTGTCACCGCGCATCCGCTGACCGGGGCGCAGCGCCGGGTCACGCCGGAGCTGCTGCGCGAGGCCTATCTCGTCCCGACCCGCCCCGAAACCGATCCGGCGGAGCACCTCGCGCGCGCGGACGCCCCCTGGGCGGCGAGCCACGCGGTCGCCCCGCGCGAGACGCAACGGTCGGTCATGGCGGGGTTGCGCGCGCTGATCCTCGCGACGGCCCGGCTCGACCCCGGCGAGGTCGCGCTCGCGCGCCTGCCCGAGGGCACCCGGCTCGGCACGCATGTCCGGGCGCTCAAGGAGCTCTGGGAGGCTTTGGGGGACGGGCTGCCGGAGGATCTGCAGGTCATGCGCCACGTCATCGCTGCGCAGGGTGCGGATGTGCTCGAGCCGCTGCCGATCGTGGATACGGGCCCGCCCCGCTTCGCAACGCAAGCCGAGGCGCGCCTGCGCGATGCGCTCCTGGCGCATCACGGCCCTGCCTCCGATGCGGCACGCGAGCTCTGGCGCGCGCGGAACGCCCCGCTGACCCGCGGCGCCGCACCGGATTGCGGCCTGCGTCTAGTCCAGCACGGGCTTCTCGATACGGCGCTCGAGCCGAGGCGGCGCGACGGCTCGCTCGCATTCTGGGGCGTGCGCGATGCGGCCGAGGAGGCCGAGCTCGCCGCCGCGATCGCGCAGCGCAGGCTCGACGCCGGGAGCGAACCGTCCGATATCGCGCTGCTGGTCCCCGACGAGATCGCCTATCACCAGCATCTGCGCCGCGCCTTCGAGGCGGCCGGAATCCACCTCTCGGGGCTGCCCGACCCCGCCCCGCAGCGTGATCTCGCGCGCGAGACGCTGCTGCATTTCCTGCTCGCGCTGCAGGCCCCCGCGCCGGCCATGGCGCTCGCGAGCCTGCATGTCTCCCCGCTCATGCCCTGGCCGGCCGAGACGGGCGCGGCGCTGGCGCGCGAGGTCATGCAGGGGCGCTTCGAGCCGCGCATCGCCGAGCGGCTGGAAGGGCGCGCCGCGCGGCTCTTTCGCACCCTGCGCAGCGCGCCGCGCGATGCGGCGGCCGTGTCGGCGTGCCTCGACGTGCTCGCCCGGACGCTCACCGAGGATCCGTCGTTTCGCGATGCGGTCGCGGCAGTTCGCGCGCATCTGCCGGCGCTCAAGGCCCGGCTCGGGACCGCGGCGCAGCCCGATTGGGACGCGCTGTTCGAGCAGGTCACGCCACAGCCCGCCGCGCCGGCCCCCGCGGAGCGCTTCGTCGAGGGGGTGAGCGTGATCGCCGAATCCGCCGCGCCTTGGCGCCCGGCGCAGCACCTCATCGTGCTCGGGATGGCGGCCGGGCGCTATCCGCGCGCGAGCGGCGCCTCGCCCCTGTTTCTCGACAGCGAGCGCGACGCGCTGCGCGCCGCAACCGGGCTGCACCTGCCCGGGCGCGGTGATCAACTCGCCCGCCGGCTGGAGCTGTTTCGCCGCCAGCTCTGCGCAGCCGGACAGAGCGCGACCTTCCTGTGCCCGATGCGCGGGCTCGACGGCGCGCGGCAGGGGCCGTCCACCGCCCTGTCGCTGATCGCGCGCGCCGTCGAGGACCCGGCCAAGGCCGCCGGGGTGGCGATCGATGAGCCGGAAGCGCTGATCACCGATCTGCGCGCGCTGTCCCCGGCCGACTGGCCCTGCGCCCATCGCCGCATCGCGCCCGCGGGGCACGACCCTGCCGAACAGCTGCCCGCGGGCGGCGTGATCGAGACGCATCGCGATCTCTTCACCACGCGGCGCGACAGCGAGGGCCGGCCCCGGCGCCAATCCCCGAGCCGGCTGGAGACGCTGCTCGTCAGCCCGCTTGCCTGGGCGCTGGCGGAGTTCGGCGCCGAGGAGGTGATCTGGGCGCCCGAGGCGTTCGACCATATCCTGTCGGGCACCCTCGCGCATGAGGCGTTCGAGCATCTGTTTCCCAGTGACAGCCCGCCGCCCGACGCCGAGACCATCCGCGCGCAGGTGCCCCGGGTTCTGGCGCAGGCGATCCGCAAGCACGCGCCCTTCCTGCAGGCAGCAATCTGGCGGGTC
>PUKW01000207.1 GCA_003550665.1 Paracoccaceae bacterium
CACCAGCTCGCCGATGTCGCCGCGATCATCGGCACGCTCGACGTCGTGTTCGGGGAGATCGACCGCTGATGCTGCGCAAACTGCACCAGGACCAGCCCGAAAGCTTCGCCTTCACGCCCGACAACCTCGCCTGGGCGCGGGCCGAGATCACCAAGTATCCTGAGGGCCGGCAGGCCAGCGCCGTGATCGCGCTTCTGTGGCGCGCGCAGGAGCAGGAAGGCTGGGTCTCGCGCCCGGCGATCGAGTATGTCGCCGCGATGCTGGACATGCCGCAGATCCGGGTGCTCGAGGTCGCGACCTTCTATTTCATGTTCCATCTCTCGCCGATGGGTTCGGTGGCGCATGTGCAGGTCTGCGGGACGACGCCGTGCATGCTGTGCGGCGCGGAGGATCTCGTCGCGGTCTGCAAGCGGCGCATTCACAAGCGCGCGCATACCCGCTCGGCCGACGGCAAGCTGAGCTGGGAGGAGGTCGAGTGCCTCGGCGCCTGCGCCAACGCGCCGATGGCACAGATCGGCAAGGACTATTACGAGGATCTTACCGCCGAGACGTTCGAGCGGATTCTCGACGAACTCGAGGCCGGGCGCGTACCGACGCCGGGTTCGCAGTCCGGGCGCTTCGCCTCCGAGCCCTCGGGCGGGCTGACCAGCCTGACCGAGCCGGGCAAGGGCGGTCCCGCCCACAACGCCTCGGTCGGCCGCGCGCTGGAGCTTGGTGACACGATCAAGCGCATTGACGGCACCGAGGTCGCGCTCGAGGCTCCGTGGCTGGCCGATAGCCCGTCCACCGCCGAGACTGCGGCGGGGCGCAAGCCCGAGTTGCTCGATGCGCCGCGCGCGGGCGGGGCGGACGACCTCCGCAAGCTCAAGGGCGTCGGCCCCAAGCTCGAGGAGCGGCTCAACGCGCAAGGGGTCTATCATTACGACCAGGTTGCGTCCTGGGGGCCGGCGGAGATCGCCTGGATGGACGCGACGCTCGATCTGCGGGGCCGGATTGAGCGTGACGGCTGGGTCGCACAGGCGCGCGCGCTCGCCGCCGGCGCGGGATGATGCCGTGCGTGCTCGCGCCGGACGCGTTATGATCGCGGGTGACCGCGACTGCAAAGGGGAGACGATCCCATGACGACGCTGAATTCGGAATGCGCGCGCAAGTGGTGGCTGATCTCGGCGGGGACCGGGGTGGTGGTCGCCTTCATCGCCGGGGCGGTGCTCGGTGTGTGGTGGCTGGCGAGCGTGCTGCTCGGGGTGATCGTGGGCGGTGTCATGGGTTATGTCACGGTGCGCACGCAGTGCGAGCAGACGGATATCGAGACGGCCCGGCCGCAGGAGCCCACGAAGCCGGCAGCGTCCCCCGAGCCCGCCAAACCCGAGGCGGCGGCCCCTGAGCCTTCCAAACCCGCAGCGACCGCTGGGCCCGCCAAGCCCGCAGCACCCTCCGAGCCCACCCCGGAGGAGACCGCGAAGCCTGCGCCGCCGCCACCCGGGGCGGCCAGCGATGCGAAACCGGACGGCGCGACCGCGGCGCAGCCGGAGACGGGCGCAACGGGCGCCGGCACGCCGCCGCCGCCGCCCGCCGATGAGTCTCGATCTGCCGGAATCCCGCCCGAACGGCTCGGCGCGCCGCGCGCGGGGCAGGCGGACGACCTGAAGCGCATAAAGGGGCTGGGGCCGAAATTCGAGGAGCGGCTCAACGAGCTGGGGATCTACCATTTCGACCAGATCGCGGCCTGGAGCGCGGACGAGATCGCGTGGGTCGAGGCGGAGATGAACATGTCGGGCCGGGTCGCGCGCGAGGACTGGATCGCGCAGGCCCGCCGGCTCCAGGCCGGCGAGGCCGAGTGACGCAATGGCGAAGACCGGGCAGGGCTTCACGATGAACGGCAACGACGAACACGCCCGCGCCCGCGAAGCACGACGCATCGCGATGGTGCTCGGCGGCACGATCGTCGCCTGGGTCGCGATCAATGCCGTCGGGCGCGCACTCGCGCTGCCCAATGCGCTCGCCCTCGTCGTCGATTTCGCGGCGCTTGCGGCTTTCGCCTGGGCGTTGGTGATGACATACCGGATCTGGCGGGCACGCCAGGACAATTGAGGACGCAGCCATGCTGAAGGATCAGGACCGGATCTTTACCAATCTCTACGGGATGCAGGATCGCAGCCTGAAGGGGGCCCGCGCGCGCGGGCATTGGGACGGCACCGGGGACATCCTCGCCAAGGGGCGCGACTGGATCATCCAGGAGATGAAGGACAGCGGCCTGCGCGGGCGCGGCGGCGCAGGGTTTCCGACCGGGCTGAAATGGTCCTTCATGCCCAAGGAGAGCGACGGGCGCCCGGCCTATCTCGTCGTCAACGCCGACGAATCGGAGCCCGGCACCTGCAAGGACCGCGAGATCATGCGCCATGATCCGCACACCCTCATCGAGGGCTGCCTGATCGCGAGCTTCGCGATGAACGCGCATGTCTGCTACATCTATATCCGCGGCGAATACATCCGCGAGCGCGAGATCCTGCAAAACGCCATCAACGAGGCCTACGAGGCCGGGCTGGTGGGCAAGGACGCCTGCAAGTCGGGCTGGGATTTCGACATATACCTCACGCATGGCGCCGGGGCCTATATCTGCGGCGAGGAGACGGCGCTTCTGGAAAGCCTCGAGGGCAAGAAGGGCATGCCGCGCATGAAGCCGCCCTTCCCGGCGATGGCCGGGGTCTATGGCTGTCCGACGACCGTCAACAATGTCGAGTCGATCGCCGTGGTGCCCACCGTCCTGCGCCGTGGGGCGGAGTGGTTCTCCGGTTTCGGCCGGCCCAACAACACCGGCACCAAGATCTTCGCGATCTCGGGGCACGTCAATCAGCCCTGCGTCGTCGAGGAGGAGATGTCGATCCCGCTGCGCGAACTGCTCGACCGGCATTGCGGCGGGGTACGCGGCGGCTGGGACAATCTCAAGGCGGTGATTCCGGGGGGCTCCTCGGTGCCGTGCATCCGCGCGGATGTCTGCGGCGATGCGCTGATGGATTTCGACTGGCTCGGCCAGAACCGCTCGGGGCTCGGCACCGCGGCGGTGATCGTGATGGATCAGTCCACCGACATGATCAAGGCGATCTGGCGGCTCGCGGCGTTCTACAAGCATGAAAGCTGCGGCCAGTGCACGCCCTGCCGCGAGGGCACCGGCTGGATGATGCGGGTGCTCGAGCGCATGGTCACCGGCGAGGCCGAGCTCGAGGAGATCGACATGCTCCAGGAAGTCACCAAGCAGGTCGAGGGCCACACCATCTGCGCGCTCGGCGATGCGGCGGCCTGGCCGGTGCAGGGGCTGATCCGCAATTTCCGCGACGAGATCGAGGACCGCATCAAGGCCCGCCAGCGCGGCCGCACGAGCGCCGTGGCGGCGGAGGAGGACACAGGGCGCCGCCATGACGGCGTCGGCCCGGGTTTCGAGGGGAGAGACGTGAATGCAGGGCATGCATGGCGGCACCGAGGGGATGTTCGGCGGGCTGATCGGGCTCGTGATCATGGTCGCGCTGGTGGTGATCCCGTTCTGGCAGATCTGGAAGCGCACGGGCCATAGCGGCTGGCTGTCGCTCTTGATGCTGATCCCGCTCGTGAACATCGTTATGCTCTATGTGCTGGCGTTCAAGTCGTGGCCGGCGCTCGAGGGCGGCGCGCGCCGCGACAGCGGGCCGCAACGTCTCGGGTGAGGGATATATGCGTGACGGAATCGGGGCCGCACCCGCCGGCGCGCAGACACAATCGCAGACGCCCCGCACGGGGCGCGACATTCGCAGGTGAAGCATGACCGAGTTGCGCAAGATCATCATCGACGGCGAGGAACACGAGTTCGACCCGCGCCTGACGATCCTTCAGGCCTGCGAGCAGATCGGCAAGGAGATCCCGCGTTTCTGCTACCATGAGCGGCTCTCGATCGCCGGCAATTGCCGCATGTGCCTCGTCGAGGTGCAGCCCGGCCCGCCCAAGCCCGCGGCGAGCTGTGCGATGCAGATCAAGGACATGCGCCCCTTCCCCGACGGCGAGCCGCCGCAGGTGCGCACCAATTCCGACATGACGCGCAAGGCGCGCGCCGGGGTGATGGAGTTCCTGCTCATCAACCACCCGCTCGACTGCCCGATCTGCGATCAGGGCGGCGAATGCGACCTGCAGGACCAGGCCGTGGCCTACGGCGTCGATTTCTCGCGCTACCGCGAGCCCAAGCGCGCGGTCGAGGATCTCGATCTCGGCCCGCTCGTCGAGACGCACATGACGCGCTGCATCCACTGCACGCGCTGCGTGCGCTTCATGACCGAGGTGGCGGGTGCGGCCGAACTCGGCGCGTCAGGGCGCGGTGAGGACATGCGCATCATCTCCTACGGCAACGAGGCCTTCGAGGGGTCGGGCGATCCGGTGACGGCGGCGCTCGCCTCGAGCCTGTCTTCGGAGCTGCAGGGAAACGTGATTGATCTGTGCCCCGTGGGCGCGCTGACCTCCAAGCCCTACGCCTTCACCGCCCGGCCCTGGGAACTGACCAAGACCGAGACCGTGGACGTGATGGATGCGCTCGGCGCCAATATCCGCGTCGATACCAAGGGGCGCGAGGTGATGCGCATCCTGCCGCGCGAGAACGACGCGGTGAACGAGGAGTGGATCTC
>PUKW01000201.1 GCA_003550665.1 Paracoccaceae bacterium
ATGCCGCGCCGCCTCGCGGTGGCCGTGGCCCTCGTCGACAAACGCGACAACCCGCGTTCGAAGTTCTATCGGATGTGGCTTGCCCATCTGTGACCCCAATATCTGCCTCAAGGGAAGGGAATCACATCATGGTCGATCTGGGAATCCTGAATCCGAAAGGAAGCGACAAGCTCTAACCTGTTGAAATCGCATTCTCAAAGCGCGCAAAACCGGTCCCCACTTTTGCGCAAAATGCTTTAGTCGATCTCGCGCGCCTCGGCCTGCAGCAGGATCGGGATGCCGTGCCGGATCGGGTAGGCCAGATGCGCGGGGCGCGAGATCAGCTCCTGGCTCGCGGCGTCGTATTCGAGCGTCGCGCGGGTGAGCGGGCAGACCAGCGCCTCGAGCATGTGCCGGTCGATCGGCGGACGGCTGTCGTCGGTATCGGTCATTGCAGCGTTCCTTCCTCGCCGCCCCCGCGCAGGGAGAACTCGATCAGCGTCACCAGAGTCTCACGGCGCGTCTCCAGCGTCGGCGCCTCGAGCAGGGCCTGCTTGTCCTCGGGCTCGAAGGGGCACAGCATCGACAGCGAATTGATCAGGAGCTCGTCTTCGGCCTCCTTCATGCTGTCCCAATCCGTCGAAAGCTGCTTGGCATCGAAATACCGGCCGAGCAGCTCCAGAAACCGCCCACGCTCGAAGCCCGCATCACATTCGCCGTCGCACAGATCGTGCTCGAAGCCCGCCCAGCTCACCTCGGCGCGGCGATACGGGGTAAAGCCCTCGACCTCGCGCTGCATCCGAAAGCGCGACGCGCCCGACAGCGTGATCATGTAGCGCCCGTCCTCGGTCTCCGAGAACTGCGTGACCCGCCCGGCGCAGCCGATCATCTGCAGGCCGGGCACGCCCTTCGGGCTCTCGCGCGGCTGGACCATTCCGATCAGGCGGTGGGATGTCTTGAGCGCATCGTCGAGCATCGCGATGTAGCGCGGCTCGAAGATGTGCAGCGGAAGTCTCGCCCGCGGAAGGAGCAGTGCTCCTGACAGCGGGAAGACGGGGATGGTTTCTGGCAGGTCGCCGGGCTTGAACATGCCGTAAAGCTAATACGCCGCGACGCTCAGGCAAATATCATCGAGCTGAGCCGGCGGCGGCCCTGCTGGGCGATCGGATCGGTGGGCTTGAGGGCGTCGAAGATCTTGAAAAGCTGCGTCTTCGCCGCGCCATCGTTCCAGTCGCGGTCGCGGCGAAACAGCTCCAGAAGCTCGTCCACCGCGCCCTGCACCTCGCCATTGGCATAAAGCGCCTGCGCAAGGTCGAAGCGCGCCTGATGATCGTCGGGGTCGGCGTCGACCCGGGCGCGCAACTCTTCGACCGGCCCCGCCTCGGCGGCCTGGCGCGCGAGATCGAGCTGGGCGCGCGCGGCGTCGATCTCGGGGCTCGAGGCGATCTCGGCATGGGCGTTGTTGAGCAGCGCCTCGGCCTTGTCGAGCTCGCCCATCTTGATGTGCGCGCGCACCATGCCGCCGAAGGCCGCCGCATTGTTGGCATCCTCGCCGAGGATCGCGGCGAAGGTCTGCGCCGCATCGGCGACCGCGCCCTCGGCGAGCATCTGCTCGGCCGCCTCGAGCGCCTCGGCAAGCCCGCCATCGCCGCCCTCGCCGCCAAGTGCGGCGACGCGATCGACGAACTGCTTGAGCTCGCCGGGCGCCATCACGCCCTGGAAGCCATCGGCCGGCTGGCCCTGCCAGAAGGCGTAGACGGTGGGCAGCGACTGCAGGCGCAGCTGCGCGGCGAGTTGCGGGCTTTGATCGACATTGAGCCGCGCGAGCCGAACCTTGCCGCCGGCCGCCTGCACCGCCTTCTCGAGCGCCGGGCTCAGCTGCTTGCATGCCTCGAAGCGCGGTGACCAGAAATCGACGATTACCGGCACCTGCTGACTGGCCTCGATGACCTCGGCCATGAAGTCGGCCTCGGTCACGTCGCGGATCACGTCGCCCTGGGCCGCCTGTTTGTTCGTTCCGCCAAGCTCCAGCATCTCGTGCCCCCTCGTTTGCGTTTCGCAGCCCTATATGAGGATGCGCGCGCGCGAGGCCAAGAGCGAATCCGGCCCGCCGCTACAGCTCGAAATTCGCAAGGACCGGGGCATGATCGGAGGGTTTCTCCCAGCCGCGCACATCGCGCCGGATCCGCGAGCCGTGCGCAGCCGCCGCGATATCGCCGCTGGCCCAGACATGATCGAGCCGGCGGCCGCGATCCGACGCGGACCAGTCGCGCGCGCGATACGACCACCACGAATATAGCCGCCCCTCGGGAATGTCGCGCCGCGTGACATCGACCCAGCCGCCCGCCTCCTGCGCGTCGCCCAGATGCGCGACCTCGACGGGGGTGTGGCTGACCACCTTGAGAAGCTGCTTGTGGCTCCAGACATCGTCCTCGCGGGGTGCGATGTTGAGATCGCCCACCAGGACGCTGCGCGCGGGGCGGCCGTCACGGCCCCAGTCGCGCAGCTCGCGCAGGAAGTCGAGCTTGTGCGCAAATTTCTCGTTGGCATCGGGGTCGGGCACATCGCCGCCCGCCGGAATATAGACATTATGGACCGTCAGCCCGTTCTCCAGCCGCGCGGCGACATGGCGCGCATCGCCGCGTCCGCACCAGTCGACATGCCCGGCATCCTCGAGCGGCAGCCGCGACAGGATCGCCACGCCGTTATAGCCCTTCTGTCCACGCGCCACGAGATGCGGATAGCCCAGCTCGGCAAACTGCGCGGCGGGGATCTTGTCCACCGGGCTCTTGCACTCCTGCAGGCACAGCACATCCGGCTCCTCCTCGCGCAGGAGCCGCGCGACGAGCCCGGCGCGCAGGCGCACGGAGTTGATGTTCCAGGTGGCGATGGTGATCGGCATGGCAGGCTCCGTTTGAGCGTTGAGACCATGCGTGCGCCGCGAGGGCAAGGGCGTGAAAAAAAGGGCCCGGCCACAAGGGCCGGGCCAGTCCAACAGGGAGGAACCCGCATCATGACCCCGACGCGGCCAGGGGATTCGCAGATCACAGCCTGCACGAATCGGGTTAACAATGCCCGAACGGCGGCTCAACGCACGGCTACGCGATCAGCCGGTATCCGCCGGGTTCGGTGACGAGGAGCCGCGCATGCGTCGGATCGGCCTCGATCTTCTGGCGCAGGCGGTAGATATGCGTCTCCAGCGTGTGCGTCGTCACCCCGGCATTATAGCCCCACACCTCGTGCAGGAGCACGTCGCGCGGCACCGCGCCGTCGGGGGCACGGTAGAGATACTTCAGGATGCTGGTTTCCTTCTCGGTGAGCCGGATCTTGCGGTCCTTGTCGTCGTAGAGCATCTTCATCGCCGGCTTGAAGACATAGGGGCCGAGCTGGAACACCGCGTCCTCGGACTGCTCGTGCTGGCGCAGCTGCGCGCGGATCCGCGCCAGCAGAACGGCGAACTTGAACGGCTTGGTGACATAGTCGTTGGCCCCCGCATCGAGACCGAGGATCGCGTCGGAGTCGGTGTCATGGCCGGTCAGCATGATGATCGGGCACTTCACGCCCTGCTTGCGCATCCGCTTGCACAGCTCGCGGCCATCCGTGTCCGGCAGGCCGACATCGAGAATCACGAGATCGTGCGGCCCCTCCTTGAGCTTGTCGAGCGCCTGCGCGCCTGTCGCCGCCTCGAATACGTCGATGTCGTCGGTCATCACGAGCTGCTCGGAGAGCGCCTCGCGCAGCGCGTCGTCATCATCGACCAGCAGGATACGGTTGAGTTTGCCCATCGCCTTACCTCTTGCATCGTTGTCACACAGATGTGCGCGCGCGCCGCGCCCACGCAAGAAATGCTACGATCCGCTCACGCCGTCGTGTGCGCCTGTGGCAAATGTTTCAATTCCGCGCAGGCACGCTAGATAGGAGGCCCGACTGCAAGCGGATTCGCCCATGAGCCTGAGCCCCAGCCTGATCGAACGCCTCAACCGCGCGCGCGCCGATCTGCGGATGGGGGTGCCCGTGGTGTTGACGGGGGAGGGCACCGCCGCGCTCGTCGTCGCCGCCGAAGCACTCGAGGCCGACCGGCTGGCGCGGCTTCGCGCGCTCGGTGGCCAGCCCGTCCTCGCGATCACGGCGCACCGTGCGGGCACGCTCAAGGCGCGGGCCTATGACGGCGATATTGCGCGCGTGATGGTCCCGGCGGACGCGGCGGGGCGCTGGATTCGCGACGTGGCTGACCCCGCCAACGATCTGAGCAGCCCGCTCAAGGGGCCGCTGATGACCGCGCGCGAGGGCAGCGCGGCGCTGCACCGCGCCGCCGTGCGGCTCGTGAAGTCGGCGCAGCTTCTGCCCGCCGCTCTGCTGCTCGATATCGCGGACGGCCCGGCGCTCGCGACCGCGGAGAACCTCACCTGCATCGACATCGACGCCGCAGGGCCCGAGCTGTTCCGCGCCTCGCCGCTGCATCCCGTCATCAGCGCGCGGCTGCCGATGACGGCGAGCGAGGCCGGACGCGTGCACATCTTCCGCCCCGAGGACGGCAATGCGGAGCATTACGCCATCGAGATCGGCAAGCCGCGCCGCGACGCGCCGGTGCTCGCGCGGCTGCATTCGGCCTGCTTCACCGGCGACGTTCTGGGCAGCCTGAAATGCGATTGCGGCCC
>PUKW01000290.1 GCA_003550665.1 Paracoccaceae bacterium
ACCTACGATCAACTCTGGGCAGCCGTCGGCCAGGTCTGCGACCTGTTCTCAGACGAGGAGTGCTACAACTTCTTCAAGGCAGCAGGCTATGAAGCCGATTAACCGCGACACGCTCTAGAGCATGGTGCGCAGGTCCGGTCCCCAGCCCTGCGCCACACGCCCTATTCTATCACCTCGTCAGAGTCGATGCCCCACAGCGCCTCGCGCCTGGCCCATCCGCGCTCGCCGCCGGCGTTGAGCCGGCACCATTCGCTCCCGCATTCGAGCAGCCGGGCGATGACGCCCCGCTCCAGATGCGCAACGGCGGGGGCGCGGTCATCGGCCTGCAGGTGCAGTGTCGCGCGCTCGGACGCGATGCGCACCGTGCGCACCCCGGACAGGAGCGCGTAGTGCATCCAGCCGCCCTCACCCTCCGAATCCTCAACCCGGCGCCAGTGCTCGAATTCCGCCGTCACGCGCAGCGGCATGCTGCGATGGCGAAAGACCCAGTCGATCCGGTGCGAGGTGGCCGGCCCGCGCCGGGCGTTCGCCTCCTCGGCATTGAGCGAGACATAGCGCGGCAGCGGCAGGTCCGTGACCGGACCGCGCTCGCCGGCGCCAGCCGTCAGCATCGCCGCAAGTGCCAGCGCGCAGAGCCTGGCCGTGGCGTATCGCATGGTTGTCGTCCGTCTACTGCCCTTGCCTGCAGGGCGACGGCCTCGCGCGTCTTCGTGGCGCTTGTGCCCGCTCCCTGATTACGTCACCTTGCCAGCAACGCAGCGCCTTGCAAAGCAGGAAGGAGGGGTCGCATGCCCGCACAGCGTCTGAGTGTTGTCGTGACGCGACGCTTGCCCGAGCCCGTTGAGACGCGGCTCAAGGAACTCTTCGATGTGGAGCTGCGCGATCCCGACACGCCGATGACGCGCGAGGAACTCGCCGACGCGATGCGCCGCGCCGATGTGCTCGTGCCCACGATTACCGACGAGATCGATGCGGGGCTTCTGGCGCAGGCGGGCGAGCGACTTCGACTGATCGCGAATTACGGCGCCGGGGTAGATCATATCGACGTGACCACGGCGCGCCAGCGCGGCATTCTGGTCTCCAACACGCCCGGCGTGCTCACCGAGGACACCGCCGACATGACGATGGCGCTGATCCTCGCGGTGACGCGGCGCATTCCCGAGGGCCTCGCGGTCATGCAGCGCGGTGACTGGTCCGGCTGGTCGCCGATGGCGCACCTGGGCGGGCGCATCGCGGGGCGGCGGCTCGGCATACTGGGCATGGGCCGGATCGGGCAGGCCGTTGCCCGGCGTGCGCAGGCCTTCGGGATGCAGGTGCATTACCACAACCGCAAGCGGCTGCGCGCCGAGGTCGAGGACAGCTTCGGGGCGCGCTACTGGGAAAGCCTCGATCAGATGGTCGCGCGGGTGGACATCCTGTCGATCAACTGCCCGCACACCCCCGCGACCTTCCATCTGATGAATGCGCGCCGGCTCAAGCTCATGAAGCCGTCGGCGGTGGTCGTGAACACCTCGCGCGGCGAGGTGATCGACGAGAACGCGCTGACGCGGATGCTGCGCAACGACGAGATCGCGGGGGCGGGGCTCGACGTGTTCGAGCATGGCCACGAGATCAACCCTCGGTTGCGCGAACTGAGCAATGTCGTGCTGTTGCCGCATATGGGATCGGCGACAGTCGAGGGGCGCATCGAGATGGGCGAGAAGGTCATCATCAACATCAAGACCTTCGAGGACGGCCACCGCCCGCCCGACCAGGTCGTGCCGGGAATGCTCTGAGGTTACGACTCCACCTGCTGGCGCGTCGAGCGCGCGAAGTCGCGCAGGAGAACCCGGTAGAAGCCCTCCGCGCTCTGCGTGGCGCTGTCGAAGACGGCGCGCCAGCGCGACTGCGCCGCCTCGCCCGCCAGCGACTGGATCTGATAGCTTGCCATCACGCGCCCGCCGCTGTCGACGATGCGCACCGTGCCGGTCATGCGCGACTGATCACGACCGAACGCGGTGCTGCGCCCTCCGGCGACGTTGAGGCTCGCGATGTCGATCTCCATGCGCGCGCCGTCGCCGCGCCGGCTGCGGAATTCCTGGCCGAGCGCGGCCTCGAGCTCGGGGGCGAGGCGCGAGGCATAGTCGCGCGCCGCGCCGCTCTCGAAGGCGGTGCCGGTGGTGGTCACCTCGAATTCCGAGAAGGTCAGCGACCGGGCCGCCTCGCGGCTGAGCGGGTTGGTGCGCGGCTCGGGCGTGCAGGCGGCGGCGGTGAGTGCGACGATTAGTACAATAAGCAGACGGGTCATGCGGACCTTTCCGTGTTGTTTTTTAAGGGGTATGTGCGAAAGCCTAGAGCTGTGCGCCGCCGGGGCAACACCGGTGTCAGCTCATGAGGAGGCCGAGCACCACCAGCATCAGCCCCAGCACCGACACGCCGAGCGCGGCCATGTTGTAGATCACCAGCCGCTGCAGCCGGGCGCGCAGCGCCTCCTCGCCAAGCCCGGCCCGGCGCGCGCGCAGCACCGCCAGCGCGCACCACAGGATCATCCCGACACCGCAGAGCGCGGCCGCCGCGCCCAGCCAGATCAGCCATTCCATCACCCGCTCCCGATGCTGCGCCATGCCGCTTGCCCGTGCCCCCTCCGCCGGGTAGGCACGCGCGGCAGGCATAACAGACGAGGCCGAGATGAGCGAGACCGGGACCGATTCAAGCTACCATGTTGCCGCCGAGGAGCTGCGGCAGTTCATCGAGCGCTTCGAGCAGCTCGAGGCCGAGAAGAAGGACATCGCCGACCAGCAAAAGGAGGTGATGGCCGAGGCCAAGGGGCGCGGGTACGACACCAAGGTGATGCGCAAGGTGATCGCGATGCGCAAGCGCGAACCCGACGACATCGCCGAAGAGGAGGCCGTCCTCGAGATGTACAAGTCCGCGCTCGGCATGAACTGAGCAGGGCGGGGCCCGCAGCGGGGCCCCGCCAGCGTCACTCGCCCGGTTTGGGCGCGGCCTCTTCGGCGCGGGTGTATTTCTGCACCGCGAAGACAAGGCCCCCGACGGCGAGGCCGATGATGTCCGAGATCCAACCGCCCTGGATCATCGCCACCGCCGCGACCAGCAGCACGACCCTGAGCGCCGGACCGAGCAACCCGAACAGCCATGCCTGCACCGCCGAGGCCAGCAGGAAAATCCCCAGAAGTGCTGTCGCGGCGACGTGCAGGATCTCGTACCACTCGCCCTGCATCAGCATCGGCGAGGAGTAGAAGAACATGAACGGCACCACGAAGGCGGCGAGCCCGATCTTGAAGCTCTCGACGCTGGTCTTGAGCGGATCGGACCCCGCGATCGCCGCCCCGGCATAGGCCGCCAGTGCCACCGGCGGCGTGATCGCCGACATCACCGCGAAGTAGAAGACGAAGAAATGCGCCGTCAGCGGCTCGATCCCCATGCGCACGAGGCCCGGCGCGATGACGCTGGCCGCCACCGCGTAGGCCGCCGTCGTCGGCATCCCCATGCCGAGGATGATCGACACGCACATTGCGAAGAAGAGCGCGAGAAGCTGGCTGTTGGCAGCGAGCCCGAGCAGCATCGAGGCAAAGCGCGAGCCCACGCCGGTGAGTGCGATCACCCCCACGATGATCCCGGCCGCCGCACAGACCGCGACGAGCTGCAGCGACATGCGCGCCGCGATCTCGAGCGCATAGGGCACCATGCGCACATGCTCGGTCGTCTTGGCGACGGCGGTGGCGAGGCGGGTGTCGTTGCGGCTCGTCATCACGACGGCGCCGACCGCCACGGCGCTTGCGACGAGCGAGGCCAGCAGCTGCAGCCAGCCCACTTCGGCCATGCCGTGGATCGCGATCTGCGCGAGCACGTAGATCGGCATCACGGCGATCACCCACAGGAACAGCCCGAACAGGTGGTTGAAAAAGCCGTCTGCGCGCTCCTCGATGAGAATGCGGAAATAGCTCACGACGAAAGCGGCGATCATCGCGTAGGTGCCCGCGCGGATCACCGAATAGCCCACATAGAGCGCCGCGATCAGCATCACGATGGGGATGAACAGGTAGGCGCGCTTGGCCATCACGCGGAATTTCGGCAGCTCCGAACGCGGCAGCCCGCGCATGCCGAGCCGCAAGGCCTCCTTGTCCACCATGAAGTAGACCGAGGCGAAATAGAGCAGCGCCGGTATCAGCGCGGCGATCACGATCTCGGTGTAGCGGATGCCGGTGATCTCGGCCATGATGAACGCACCGGCGCCCATGATCGGCGGCAGGATCTGCCCGCCCGAGGATGCGGCGGCCTCGATCGCCGCCGAGGTCTGCTTGCGGTAGCCGACCTTCTTCATCAGCGGAATTGTGAGCGAGCCGGTCGAGACGACGTTGCCCGCCGAGGTGCCGTTGATCATCCCCATCAGCCCGGAGCCGAAGATCGCGACCTTGGCCGGCCCACCGCGCGCGCCCCCGGCGGCGGCGAAGGCGAAGTTGATGAAGTATTCGCCCACCCTGGTCGCCTGCAGGAAGGCGGCGAAGGTGATGAACAGAATGATGTAGGTCGATGACACCGCCGTGGTCGGGCCGAGAATGCCGTTATCGGTGTAGACATAGGTGAAGAAGCGCTGCACCGAATAGCCGCGGTGATTGAGCAGGCCGGGCAGCCAGGGCCCCACAAAGCTGTAGATCACGAACACGCCCACGATGATCACGAGTGCGTTGCCCGTCAGCCGCCGCGTCACCTCCATGATCAGCAGCACCCCCGCGATCGCGGCATACATGTCCGCCGGCTGCGCCATTGCCGTGCCGGCGCGCATCCGCAGGATCGGGGCGTAATGGATCAGATAGGCCGCGACGATGATCGCCGCGAGCGCGAGCAGAAGATCCGGAAGCGCGAGCCGTGAGCGATCCGTTTCGGGATAAAGCCAGGAGGCGAGAAGCGCGATCACGGTGCCGCCGACAAGGGGGATGCCGTGGCTCGTGACCGCGAATTCGGGCGGCGCCTCGCCGGTGCCGTGCTGGCCGCCCGTGGCGACCCAGATCACGATCATCGCCCCGCCGGCGTAAAGGATGCCCGCCGCGGCCAGACCGATGAGCGCCATCTCCGGCGCGCTACGCGTGCGCGGGCCGGCATCCTCCTGGCCGAATATCCGGGCGGAATAGACGAGAAAGGCGAGCGCGAGCCCGCCCGCGACATGGCTGAGCCGGTAGATCCAGGTCTCCAGCGGGGAGACGTTCATCGACCAGAGGTGAAAAGCCGTGTAGCCGATGCACAGCGCCGCGATGACGAGGTGCATGTTGCCGACGAACAGGCGCTGGTTGGAGATGACGACTTCGGCGTCCACCCCCTTCGCGATTTCGCTCGCATCATCGTCTTTCTTGTCGGTCTGCGCCGCCATCGTCTCGCCCCCCCTGGGATGTCCGCCGGCCGTCAAGTGTAAACCGGGGGCCGCTGCTGCGCGGCCCCCGGTCAGATCATGCTCCGATTATGCGCCGGGCCATCAGCCGCGCATGTCGTCGGGGATGTCGTAGCCGTTCTCCTCGAACCACCGCACCGCGCCCGGGTGATAGGGAACGACCTGGTTGGCTTCCCAGTTCTCCGGCAGGGTCTCGACCGCGGCGGAGTGGATCTCCAGCATCCGGTCGTTGTTTTCCATCACGAGCTTGGTGATTTCGTAGGCGAGGCTTTCGGGCATGTCACGATGCACGACGGCGGCGTTCCACATCGCCACGGTGTGCTGGTCGTAATCATGGTCCGTGTAGGTCCCCGACTCGATCGTGTGCTCGCCCACCTCGGGGTGATTCTCGAGGATCACTTCGCGCTCTTCGTCGGTGAAGCCGAACATGACAACGTCGGCCTCGGCGGCGAGCTGCGAGAAGGCCGCGATCGGCACGCCGGCCGCGAAGGCGAAGGCGTCAACGAGCCCGTCCTGAAGCTGGCCGGCGCAATCCGACGCGCCCGCATTCGAGACGCTCACATCGAGGCCGAGCGTTTCGAAATAACGCGGCCAGTAGGTGCCGGGCGTTCCGCCGGCCGGGCCCACGCAGACGCTCTGACCGTCGAGATCGGACACGCTCTCATAGCCCGAAGCCGAAAGCGTGATCACCTGGAACGGCGTCTGATACATCGGGAACAGCGCCTGCACATCGGTGTGCTCGACGCCCGGGGCCAGTTCGCTGTCACCCTGGATCGCCTCGAGGGCGGGGCCCATCGTGATCAGCCCGAGATCGTGCTCACCCATCTGCACGGCGGTCACGTTCTGCACCGGGCCGCCCGTAACCTCGCCCGAGGCGGAAATATCAAGCTCCTCGGCGATGAAGTTGGCAAGGCCGTTGCCGTAGACGAAATAGGTGCCGCCCTGGCTTGCGGTGCCAACGGCCAGGTCGCTGGGCCAGTCGTCGCGGTCGGCGAGCGCCGCCCCGGTCATCAGGGCCGTCGCCGCCACGCTTGCGGTCAGGATACGTGTTGCTGTCGTCGCCATGGAAATCTTCCTCCCGGTCTGCTTCGGTTAATCTCGTAGCACGCATCTCTTGCCGCTGACACGTCTCAAGTCAAGCTTTGCATGACTTCCCGAGGCGCGGTGATGCCCCTTGAGGCACCCGCGGGCGGCCCTGCATGATCCGGCATCAGGGCGCGGTTCGCCGCGCTGGGCATGCGCCGGCCCGCGTCGGCCGGGCCCGGCGCGGCGCTACTGCGGCGCGATGTCGCCGGGGTGCGGTGGCTTGTTCGCGGCGCAGGGGTCTGAAACCGTGCGGCGGGCACCGGGCGGGGCGGATCCTGCGCCGGTCGCGGAGCGGGATGGATTATGGGCGATTTCTTCGAGCTGGCCGGCGGGGTCGGGCTTTTCCTGTTCGGCATGCATGTCATGACCGCGGCGCTGCGCGATCTTGCCGGCCCCAGCGCGCGCGACGTGGTCGCGCGCTTCACGCGCACGCCGCTTTCCGGGGCGGTCAGCGGCGCGCTCAGCACCGCCGCGCTGCAATCCTCCACCGCGACGATGGTGACGACGATCGGCTTCGTGGGTGCCGGATTGATGACCTTCGCGCAGGCGCTTGGCGTGATCTTCGGCACCAGCGCGGGGACCACGATCACGGGCTGGATGGTGGTGCTCCTGGGCTTCACGCTGCAGGTCACGGCGCTGGCGATGCCGCTCCTGCTGGTGGCGGCGCTGGTACGGCTCTTCGGGCGCGGGCGGACCGCGCGCGCGGCGACGGCGGTGGCGGGGCTGTGCCTGCTCTTCATCGGCATCGCGCTGATGCAGGACGGGCTGAATGCCTGGCAGGGGCGCATCACGCCTGCGAGCTTTCCGGCCGACACCCTCGCGGGGCGGGTGCAGCTCATCGCGATCGGCATCGCGGTGACGATGGTGACGCAATCGTCGAGCGCGGGGGTGGTGATGACGCTGGTGTTGCTCGGCGGCGGCGCGATCGGCTTCGGGCAGGCGGCGGCGCTGGTGATCGGGATGCATGTCGGAACGGCGGTGACAACCTCGCTGCTGACATCGGTGGGCGGCGCGCGCGCGGTGCGCCAGACGGCGGTCGCCAACGTGATATATCACGCCGCCAGCGGTCTCGTGGGCCTCGCGATGATCGACGCGGTCGCGGCGCTGGAGGCGGGCGGGGTGCTCGCGCCGGAAATTGCGCTTGTGGTGTTCCATACCGGCTTCAACCTTGTCGGCACGGCCGCGATGCTGCCACTTACGGGCCGGTTTGCCGCGCTGGTCGAGCGGCTCGTGCCCGAGCATGCCGACGCGCCGCCCTCCGCCAAGCTCGACCGGCGGTTGCTCGCCGAGCCGGGTGCTGCGCTCGACACGGCGGCCGCCGTGATCGACGCGACGGTGGTGGCCCTTTTCGCGGCGCTGGAGGCGGCGCTGGCGCGCGGTGACGTAGCCGCCCTGGCCGCGGCGCGCGAGCGGCTGGCCGGCGAGATTGCCGCATTGCAGGATTTTCTCGCCGAAATCGCCATCGACGAGGATCGCATCGGCGCGCGCGCCCGCTACGCCGCGGTTCTGCACCAGCTCGATCATCTGCGGCGGCTGCACTTCCGGTCGGGCCAGTCCGAGCGCCTGTGCGCCGCGCGCCGCGATCCGTGGCTACGCCGACCCGCCGCGCTGCTGCGCGAATGCCTTGCGCGCCATGCGGTCGGTCGCGAGCCGGCCGCGCGCCTCAAGGCCCGGCTGTCCCGGCTCGAGGCGCGGCTGACACGGCTGGAGGCCCGCCTGCGCCAGCGCAACCTGCGCCGCCCGCCGCGGATGCAGGGGATGACGGCGTCGGAGCTGTTCCTGCAGGCAGACACGCTGCGTTGGGCGCGGCGCAGCACGCGCCATGTGCAGCGCATCCTGCATTACCGCGATCTTGCCGATGGCGACGGTATGGCGCCCGATCCCGCCCACGGGGACGATCCCGACACGGAGTCCACCGCCCCGGACCCGCGCGCCGAGCTGTGAGACGCTAAAGGCTCGCCTCGAGGGCGCGGATCACGGCGTCGCCCATCTGAGCGGTGCTCGCCGGGGTGCCGTCGCCGCTTTGCATCAGATCGGCGGTGCGCACGCCGTCGGCGAGCACCGTGTCGATCGCGCGCTCGAGGCGTGCGGCGTCGTCGCGCGCATCGAAGGAGTAGCGCAGCGCCATCGCGAAGCTCAGGATGCAGGCCACGGGGTTGGCCTTGCCCTGCCCGGCGATGTCGGGCGCCGAGCCGTGCACCGGCTCGTAGAGCGCCTTGGGCCGGCCGTTCGCCATCGGCGCGCCGAGGCTCGCGGAGGGCAGCATCCCCAACGAGCCGGTCAGCATTGCCGCGCAGTCGGAGAGGATATCCCCGAACAGGTTGTCGGTCACGATGACGTCGAACTGCTTGGGCCAGCGCACGAGCTGCATCGCGCCATTGTCGGCATACATGTGCGACAGCTCGATATCGGGATACTCCGCATCGCGCAGCGTCTGCGCCACCTCGCGCCACAGGATGCCCGACTCCATCACGTTGGCCTTCTCCATCGAGCAGACCTTGCCCGACCGCTTGCGCGCGAGCTCAAACGCGGCGCGGCACACCCGGATGATCTCGGATTCGGTGTAGCGCTGGGTGTTGATGCCGACGCGCTCGTTGCCCTCGCTGTGGATGCCGCGCGGCTCGCCGAAATAGATCCCCGAGGTCAGCTCGCGCACGATCATGATGTCGAGCCCCGCGACCACCTCGCGCTTGAGCGAGGAGAAATCCGCGAGCGCGTCGAAGCACTGCGCCGGGCGCAGATTGGCGAACAGGTCCATCTCCTTGCGCAGCCGCAGCAATCCGCGCTCGGGTTTGTCGGCGAAGTCGAGATCGTCGTATTTCGGCCCGCCCACCGCGCCGAGCAGCACCGCATCCACCGCCTGCGCGCGCGCCATCGCCGCGTCGGTGAGCGGCGTGCCATGCGCATCCCAGGACGCGCCGCCCACGAGATCCTCCTCGACATCGAAGGCGAGCCCGCGGCGCTGCCCGAACCAGTCGATCACCTTGCGCACCTCGGTCATCACCTCGGGGCCGATCCCGTCGCCGGGCAGGATGAGCAGGGAAGGGTTGGTCATGGGCGTCCTCGCTGGTTTACTGCGCGCTTCGCCTAGCGGCTGGGCACTGGGCGGTCAAGCTGGCGCGCGGCGGGGCGGGTCGTGCTATACTGCGGTTTTCGGGAGCGCATCATGTCCGACACCGCCCTGATCCTCGGCCCGCGCGGCCGTTTCTCGCGCCACGCCGCCGCCGCGCTTGCAGTACGCGGCTGGCAGCTTCGTCGTTTTGACCGGAGCCGTGACAGCCTGTCCGACGCCGCCTCCGGCGCGGCGCTGATCGTCAATGGCTGGAACCCGCCCTATGATCGCTGGGCCGCCGAACTGCCGGGGCTCACGCGTCAGGTTATCGCGGCGGCGCGCGACAGCGGCGCGACGATCCTGCAGCCGGCGAATGTCTATGTCTTCGGCACCGATGCGCCGCCCGTTCTCGGCGCGGACACGCTGCACCGCGCGAGCAATCCGCTGGGGCGGCTGCGCATCGCGATGGAGGCCTCGCTGCGCGACTCGGGCGCGCCGGTAATCCTGCTGCGGGCGGGGGATTTTCTCGATGATGCGCCGTCGGGCGGCTGGTTCGACAAGGTCATCGCCGCGCCGATCGCGAAGGGGCATATCCGCTATCCGGGCGCGCCGGATGTGCCGCATGCCTGGGCGTATCTGCCCGATCTCGGGCGCGCCGCCGCACAGCTCGCCGGGCGCCGCGCCACGCTCGAGCGCTTCGAGGAGGTGCCGTTTGCGGGCTACACCCTGACGGGCAGGGAGCTTGCGGCGGCGCTGTCGCGGGTGACGGGGCGCGAGATCGCGCTGCGGAGCATGGCCTGGTGGCCGCTACATCTGGCGCGGCCGTTCTGGGGCATGGCGGCGGGGCTGCTGGAGATGCGGTATCTCTGGGCGATGGAGCACCGGCTCGACGCCGCGCGGCTGCGCGCGCTCCTGCCCGATTTCGCCGACACCCCGCCGGAGACCGCGCTCGCCTCAGCGCTCCAGCGCGATGTCGACCCAGACGAGGCGGTGGCGTGAGGCGGCCTCGTCGCCTTCGCCGAGCAGCGCATGCGCCGGGTCATCCGGGTGCGGCCAGAACACCTCCGCGTCGCGCACGGTAAGCTCCGCCGAGGGCAGCACGTAATCGACGCGCAGATTGCCGGGACCATCCGCCATCCGCCACTCGGTCGTGTCGCGCGCCGGATCGCCCGCCTGCGCCGCCTCGGCCTCCCCGGCGGCGGCCAGCGCCCCGGCGCTTTCGGGGGCCGGGTCCTGCAGGGCCGGGTGGGCGAGCAGATCGCGCATCGCCGCTTCCATGCCGTCCCCGTCATGCGAGTCGAGGTTGGAGTCCCCGATCACGGCGAAGGGCGGCTCCGGCGGGGGCATTGGCAGCTCGCCATCAAGCAGGAGCGTCCAGAACCGCACCTCGTCATGGTTGCGCCGCAGATTGCGGTTCTCGGGCCCGCCGAAGACTGGCGGCGAGGTGTAGAAGGCCAGCAGGTTGAGCACCCGCCCATCGGGCAGCGCCACGGGCACGTCCCAGTGTCCGGTGGTCGACAGTCGCTGGATTTCGAAGACCTCGTCGGAGGGAAACGGCGCGCCGTCGCGCTCCGGGATCAGCGCGCCGGGCAGATCGCGCCACAGGAAGTCCGAGAAATCGCGCACCCCGTCGGCGACGGGGTGGCGCGACAGCAGCGCCATCCCCGCCTGCCCGGCGAACCGGCCGTAGCCCTGCTTGTCATCGGCGGTGCCGCGCCGGCCGTCGCCGATCATGTCGCGGCCGGTGGCCATGCCGGTATTGGGGCGCAGGGCGAAACGGTGCGGATACGCCGCGCCGCGCTCGGCCAGCGTTTCCGCGAAGGCGTCGAGCGCCGCGCCGCCGCGATCATAGTCGAATTTCGTGATAAGCAGGATATCGGGATCGACATGCACGACGATGTCCGCCGCCGCGCCGATCCGCGCATCCTCCCCCGACAGGATGTCGCGCAGCAGTAGCCCCGGCCCGTCGCGCGAGAGATCGGCGTTGAAGGTGGCCAGCCGCAGCGTCTCCGCCGCCGCCGGCCCCGCCGCAAGCGCCAGCAGGAGCGCCAGCGCCCGCACGGGCCTAGAGCGCGTCGCGTTCATCCGCATTCACGCGCCGCGCTCTAACTTTCCGATGTCGCATGTCCGAGGAACGCAAAACCGATCCCCACTTTTGCGTTACATGCTCTAGACCCAGGGACGCTCGGCCGCGACGCGGTCTTCGTAGGACGCGATCGCGGGGGCCTTCTCGAGGGTTAGCGCGATGTCGTCGAGCCCGTTGAGCAGGCAGTGCTTGCGGAACGGGTCGATCTCGAAGCGGATCTCGCGGCCATCCGTCGTGGTCACGGTCTGCGCCTCGAGATCGACGGCAAGGCGCGCGTTTGCGCCCTTGCGCGCCTCCTCCATCAGCGCATCGACCTCGGCCTGGGGCAGGGCGATGGGCAGGATGCCGTTCTTGAAGCAGTTGTTGTAGAAGATATCGGCATAGCTCGGCGCGATGACGCAGCGGATGCCGAAATCCTTGAGCGCCCAGGGCGCATGCTCGCGCGAGGAGCCGCAGCCGAAATTCTCCCCGGCCACGAGGATCTCGGAGTCGCGCCAGGCGGGCTGGTTGAGCACGAAATCGGGGTTCTCGCTGCCATCGTCGAGATAGCGCATCTCGTCGAACAGCGCCTTGCCGAGCCCGCTGCGCTTGATCGTCTTGAGATACTGCTTGGGGATGATCATGTCGGTATCGACATTGACCATCGGAAGCGGCGCGGCGATGCCGGTGAGCTTGTCGAACTTGTCCATCGTCTCGGTCCTTTCCCTGCCGCGCCTCAGGCGAGTTCGCGCACATCGGTGAGCCGCCCGGTGACGGCGGCGGCGGCGGCCATGGCCGGGCTCATCAGGTGAGTGCGCCCGCCGCGGCCCTGGCGGCCCTCGAAATTGCGGTTCGAGGTCGCCGCGCAGCGTTCGCCGGGGGCGAGCTGGTCGGGGTTCATGCCCAGACACATCGAGCAGCCCGCCTGGCGCCACTCGAAGCCCGCCTCCTGCAGCTTCTGCGCGATGCCCTCTTCCTCGGCCTGCGCGCGCACGAGGCCCGAGCCGGGCACGATCATCGCGCGGATGCCGTCCTTGACGCGCCGGCCCTCCATCACGCGGGCGACCTCGCGCAGATCCTCGATCCGGCCATTGGTGCACGAGCCGATGAAGACGGTGTCCACCGCGATGTCCTGAAGCCGGGTGCCGGCCTTGAGCCCCATGTATTCGAGCGCGCGCTTCGCGGAATCGACCTTGCCGCCCTCGAAGCTGGCCGGGTCGGGCACCGCGCCGGTGATCGGCAGCGCGTCCTCCGGGCTGGTGCCCCAGGTCACGACGGGGGTAATCTCGGCCGCGTCGAGCGTGACGACCTTGTCGAAATGCGCGCCCTCGTCGGAGTGCAGGGTTTGCCACCAAGCCATCGCGGCCTCCCATTGCGCGCCCTTGGGCGCGTGGGTGCGGCCGCGCACATAGTCGAAGGTGGTCTCGTCGGGCGCGATCAGCCCGGCGCGTGCGCCGCCCTCGATGGCCATGTTGCACACCGTCATGCGCCCTTCCATCGACAGCGACCGGATCGCCTCGCCGCAATACTCGATGACATGGCCGGTGCCGCCCGCAGTGCCGGTCTTCGCGATGATCGACAGCACGATGTCCTTGGCGGTCACGCCGGGGGGCAGGGTGCCGTCCACCTGCACCTTCATGTTCTTCGACTTGCTCGTGATCAGGGTCTGAGTGGCGAGCACATGCTCGACCTCGGAGGTGCCGATGCCGTGCGCGAGCGCGCCGAAGGCGCCGTGGGTGGCGGTGTGGCTGTCGCCGCACACGACGGTCATGCCCGGCAGCGTCCAGCCCTGCTCGGGGCCGATGATGTGCACGATGCCCTGGCGGATATCGTCCACCGGGTAGTAGTGGACGCCGAAATCGCGCGCGTTGCGATCCAGCGCCTCGAGCTGGATGCGCGATTCCTCGTTGCTGTCGAGCTTCGCGGCGCGGTCCGGGTCGGTGGGCACGTTGTGGTCGGGCACGGCGATGGTGCGCCCTGGCGCGCGCACCGCGCGGCCCGCCTCGCGCAGCCCCTCGAAGGCCTGCGGGCTGGTGACCTCGTGAACGAGGTGGCGGTCGATATAGAGCAGCGCGGTGCCGTCCTCGGCCTCCTCCACCAGGTGGGCGTCCCAGATCTTGTCGTAGAGTGTCTTCGGTTTCGCGGCGGTCATGTCGGTCACTTTCGCTGGCCTGTCGGAATGTCTCTCGCGGGCGCGCCGGCCCGACAGCTCAGCCGCGCGCGCGCACGGCCCGCGCTGCACCGTAGAAGCGCCAGGGCAGGCGGGCGTGATCGCCGATGTCGAAGACTCCGATCATGACCCGCTATGTACGCGCGATGATCGGCCGAGGCAAGATGCGCGCCCCGCCCTGCGCATTGAGATTTGCATCCCGGCTTGCTATGTTGGAGTGGTCGTGCGCCGGGGCGCGCGGCGTCAGTACAAGGAGGGTCTGGTTCTGACATACATGCATCAGGTGGCCGATGCGAAGGCCGCACAGGGCGCGGCGGCGACCGCGCAGGTGTCCAGCGAAGAACTGCTGGACCAAATCATCGCCTCTCTCGAAGACGACAAGGCCGAGGGCATCACCCCCATCGACATGCGCGGCAAGTCGGTGATGGCCGATTACATGGTCGTGTGCACGGGGCGCTCGGGCCGGCAGGTCGTCGCGATTTCCGACAAGCTCGCGGATCGGCTCAAGCAGTCGCTGCGCATCTCCGCGAAGGTCAACGGCAAGGACGCCGGGGACTGGGTGCTGATCGATGCGGGCGACGTGGTGGTGCATGTGTTCCGCCCCGAGGTGCGCGACTTCTACCAGATCGAGAAGATGTGGCAGTCCGCGCCCGGCGATCCCGCCCCCGACACGGCGTGAATGCGCCTCTCGCTGTGCGCGGTCGGGCGGCTGCGCAAGGGGCCCGAGCGGGTCCTCACGGATGACTATCTCGACCGCTTCGCGCGCACCGGGCGCGTCGTGGGGCTTGGCCCCGCGGAGCTCGTCGAGGTCGATGACCGCAAGGGCGACGCCGATGCGCGGCTGATCCGGGCGGTGCCCGAGGGCGCGCGGCTCTGCGCGCTCGACGAGCGGGGCCGGGCGATGACCTCGCCGGAATTCGCCGCGATGCTCGCTGCGTGGCGCGACGGCGGGGCCGGGCGCGCCGCCTTCGTGATCGGCGGGGCGGACGGGCTCGACCGTGCGCTATTGGATCGCGCCGACAGTGCGCTGTCGCTCGGGCCGATGGTCTGGCCGCACATGCTCGCGCGGGTGATGCTCGCCGAGCAGCTCTACCGCGCCGCGGCGATCCTTGCCGGCACCCCCTATCACCGCGATTGAGCCGGCGGGTTGCAGGGGCGCGCGCGCATCCGTAGGAATCGGGTAACCTGAAACAGGGGAGCCCGATCATGGCCGCGAAGCCGGTTGTTCTTTGCATTCTCGATGGCTGGGGCCTGCGCGACGCCCTCGACGGCAACGCCGTGGCGCTGGCGCACACGCCGCATTTCGACCGGCTCATGGCCGAATGCCCGAACGCGACGCTGATAACCCACGGCCCCGATGCCGGGCTGCCAAGCGGGCAGATGGGCAATTCCGAGGTCGGCCACACCAATATCGGCGCGGGGCGCGTGGTGGCGATGGATCTGGGGCGCATCGATCTCGCCATAGAGGATGGCAGCTTCGAGCGCGCGCCCGCGCTCACCGATTTCATCGCCCGCCTGCAGGAGAGCGGCGGCACGGCGCATCTGCTGTGTCTGGTCTCGGATGGCGGGGTGCATGCGCATATCGACCATCTCCTTGCAGCGGCGCGGCGCATTGCAGGCGCCGGCGTCCCGGTCGCGATCCATGCGATCACGGATGGGCGCGATGTCGCGCCCGACTCGGCGGCGGGGTTCATCGATCGGCTCATGGCCGCCCTGCCCGGGGGCGCGCATGTCGCCACGGTGATCGGGCGCTACTGGGCGATGGATCGCGACCGGCGCTGGGACCGGGTGGCGCGGGCCGCCGCGGCGATGCTGCAGGGCAGCGGCGAGGCCGCGCCCGATCCCGCCTCCGCGATTGCCGATGCCGAGGCCCGCGGCGAGACCGACGAGTTCATCGCCCCCGCCGTGATCGGCGATCACGGCGGGATGCATGACGGCGACGGGCTGTTCTGCCTCAATTTCCGCGCCGACCGGGCGCGCGAGATCCTCGCCGCGCTCGCCGATCCCGACTTCGACGCCTTCGAGGTGACGCGCCCGCGCTGGGCGGCGACGCTGGGCATGGTGGAGGATTCCGAGGCGCACAACGCCTACATGCCCGCCGTCTTCCCGGCGCGCGAGCTGAGCAACACGCTGGGGGCCTGGGTTGCGGCGCATGGTTTGCGCCAGTTCCGCCTCGCGGAGACGGAGAAATACCCGCATGTGACCTTTTTCCTGAATGGCGGCAGCGAGGCGCCTGCATCCGGCGAGGACCGGCACATGCCGCCCAGCCCCAAGGTCGCCACCTATGACACCGAGCCCGAGATGGCCGCGGAGGCGGTCACCGACCGCCTCGTGGCGGCAATCGGGGCGGGCTATGATCTGATCGTGGTGAATTTCGCCAATCCCGACATGGTCGGCCACACCGGCGATGTCGATGCCGCGATCCGGGCCTGCGAGGCGGTGGATGCCGGGCTCGGCCGCGCGCTCGCCGCGCTCGAGGATACGGGCGGCGCCATGATCGTCCCCGCCGATCATGGCAATTGCGAGATGATGATCGATCTCGACACGGGCGGTCCGCACACCGCGCACACGACGAGTCCGGTTCCCGTGGTGATGGTCGGCGGGCCGGCGGGGGCGGTGCTGCGCGACGGGCGGCTGGCCGATCTCGCGCCCACCGTGCTCGCGCTCATGGGGCTCGCGCCGCCGCCGGAGATGACCGGCACGAGCCTGATCCGCTGAATGGCGCCTCAACGACGCGATTGTGATCGCCGCGCGGGGGCGCGCGGCGTATCCTCGCTTGGCCGCGCGGCTTTTGAGCGTGTAGGTTCGGCACGTCGCTCTTGCCACGGGGGGCCTTGATGAGCTTGATGGGGCGGTCGGCGATGCCGGCGTTTCGTGTCACGCTCCTCGCGCCGCGGCGCGGGTGGGATACGCCGCGAGATGCCCTACATCGCACGCAGGCACTCGGACGTGGCCGCCCTGCGCGGGTCACGCAGACACAGGAATAGGACGACGCGATGCAGAAATTCGTGATGGCAGCATGCGCAGGGGTCGCCGTGGGCGCACTCGTGACGACTCAGGTCGTTGGCCCGGTGCTCGCCGACAACAATGACCGGGGCGGTTCGGTCTATGAGCAGCTCGATCTTTTCGGCGACGTGTTCGAGCGGGTGCGCTCGCAATATGTCGACGAAGTCGACTCCGCCGAGCTGATCGAGGCGGCGATCAACGGGATGCTGACCTCGCTCGATCCGCATTCGGGCTACATGGGCCCCGACGCGTTCGAGAACATGCAGGTGCAGACCCGCGGCGAGTTCGGCGGGCTCGGCATCGAGGTCACGATGGAGGACGGCTTCGTCAAGGTCGTCGCGCCCATGGACGGGACCCCCGCCGACGACGCCGGCATCGAGTCGGGCGATCTCATCACCCATATCGACGGCGAGTCGGTTTCGGGGCTCACCCTCGACGAGGCGGTCGAGCAGATGCGCGGGCCGGAGGGCTCCGAGATCGTCGTGACGGTCCTGCGCGACGGCGAGAGCGATCCCTTCGACGTTTCGATCATCCGCGACCGAATCACCATGGAGGCGGTGCGCACCCGGATGGAGGCCGACAACCTCGTGCTGCGGGTGACGACCTTCAACGATCAGACCTACTCCAGCCTCGAGGAAAAGCTCGACGAGGCGATCGAGGAGGCCGGCGGGCTCGACAGCCTGAATGGCGTGGTGCTCGATCTGCGCAACAACCCGGGCGGGCTGCTCGAGCAGGCGATCCGGGTGACCGATACCTTCCTGGACGGCGGCGAGATCGTCTCGACCCGCAGCCGCGACTCGGACGACAACGAGCGCTTCAACGCCGAGTCGGGCGATAAGCTCGACGGGGTGCCGATCGTGGTGCTCATCAACAGCGGCTCGGCCTCGGCCTCCGAGATCGTCGCCGGGGCGCTGCAGGATCACCGCCGCGCGACGGTGGTGGGCACCAAGAGCTTCGGCAAGGGCTCGGTCCAGACGGTAATGCCGCTGCGCGGCGACGGGGCGATGCGGCTGACCACGTCGCTCTACTACACGCCGTCGGGGCGCTCGATCCAGGCGCTCGGCGTGTCGCCTGATGTCGTGGTCGAACAGCCCTCGCGCCGCGTCGCCGAGGAGGAGGACAACGCCGAGGCGCCGCGCGTGCGCTCCGAGGCCGATCTGCGCGGCCGGCTCGACGGCGACTCGCTGAGCGAGGATCAGCAGCGCTTGCTCGAGGAAGAGGAGCGCGCCGCCGAGGAAATGGCTCGGCTGCGCGAAGAGGATTATCAGCTCGCCTATGCGATTGACATCCTCAAGGGGCTGGGCGCGATGGGGCGCAATGCCCGCTGATGCGGACGCCCCCGGTTCGCCGGGGGCATCCGGGCGATCCGGGCTCGCCTATCGGCCCTGCGTCGGCGTGACGCTCGTCAACGATGCGGGGCTGATCTTCGCGGGCCAGAGGATCGACACGCCCGCCCGAGCCTGGCAGATGCCGCAGGGCGGTGTAGATACGGGCGAGGCGCCCCGCGAGGCGGCGCTGCGCGAGCTCGAGGAAGAGACCGGCGTGGGCCGCGATCTCGTCGAGGTGCTGGATGCCACGCCGGGCTGGCTGCATTACGAGCTGCCTGACGAGCTTGCGGGCCGGATCTGGGGCGGAGACTATCGCAGGCAGAAGCAGCGCTGGTTCCTGATGCGCTTTCACGGCGCGGATCACCAGATCGACATCGCCACCAAGCATCCGGAATTCGCGCAATGGCGCTGGATCGACGCCGATGCGCTGCTCGCGGCGATCGTGCCCTTCAAGCGCGACATCTACGAGCAGGTGCTGCGCCGCTTCCGTCCCTGGCTCGCGCGCCCCTAGAGCGCGTCGCTTCCTTTCGGATTCAGGATTCCCGGATCGGCCATGATGTGGTTCCCTTCCCTTGAGGCAGATATTGGGGTCACAGATGGGCAAGCCACATCCGATAGAACTTCGA
>PUKW01000197.1 GCA_003550665.1 Paracoccaceae bacterium
ACGCGGCCCTCCTCGAGCCCGGAGCCCTCTGAATGCCCCATCACTACGAAACCGACGGCGCGGCGATCTATGCCGAGTCCTTCGCCACGATCCGCGCCGAGGCCGAACTCGACCGCTTCGACCCCGACGAGGAACCGGTCGCCGTGCGCATGATCCATGCCGCCGGGATGGTCGAGCTCGCCCGGCATATCCGCTTCGCGCCCGGCTTTGCCGCGGGTGCGCGCGCGGCGCTGGCGGCCGGTGCGCCGATCCTGTGCGATGCGCGCATGGTCAGCGAGGGCATCACCCGCAAGCGCCTGCCCGCGGACAACGCCGTGATCTGCACGCTGCAGGATCCGCAGACCCCGGAGCTCGCCGCGCAGCTTTCCACCACGCGCAGCGCCGCCGCGCTCGAGCTGTGGCGCCCGCATCTCGCAGGGGCTGTCGTTGCCATCGGCAACGCGCCCACGGCGCTGTTTCACCTGCTCGACATGCTCGAGGATCCAGACTGCCCGCGCCCGGCGGCGATCATCGGCTGCCCGGTGGGGTTCGTGGGCGCGGCCGAGTCGAAGGCGGCGCTGTGGGACGAAGCGCCGGTGCCGGCTTGCATCGTCGATGGCCGGCTCGGCGGCAGCGCGATCACCGTCGCCGCCGTCAACGCGCTCGCGAGCCGGGCCGAATGAGCCGCGGGACGATATACGGTGTCGGCCTCGGCCCCGGCGATCCGGAGCTGATGAGCGTGCGCGCGAACCGGCTGGTGCGCAATGCGCGCCACGTGGCGTTCTTTCGCAAGGCCGGGCGCAAGGGGCAGGCGCGCGGCATCGTCGAGGGCATGCTGCACCCCGACGCCTCCGAAATCGCGATGGAATACCCCGTCACTACGGAAATCCCCTTCACCGATCCGCGCTACAACGCGATCCTGTCGGAGTTCTACGCGGGCTGCGTCGCGCGCCTTGCCGCGCTGGCCAAGGGCGGCCATGACGTGGTGGTGCTGTGCGAGGGCGATCCGTTCTTCTACGGCTCCTTCATGCATCTGCACAGCCGCCTGTCGCACCTCCCTGTCGAAGTGATCCCCGCGATCACCGGCATGTCCGGGGCCTGGACGGCGACGGACAGCCCGGTGACCTGGGGCGATGACGTGCTCACGGTGCTGATGGGCACGCTGCCCGAGGACGAGCTCGCCCGGCGCATGGCCGGCAGCGATGCGATCGTCGTGATGAAGCTGGGGCGCAATCTCGACCGGGTGCGCCGGGCGCTGGAGCGGGCCGGGCGGCTCGGCGCGGCCTGGCTCGTGGAATACGCGACGATGCCGAAGGAGCGTGTGATCCGGCTCGCCGAGGCGGGCGATGCGGTCGCGCCCTATTTCTCCATCGTCGTCGTGCACGGCCAGGGGCGGCGGCCATGAGCGGCTGGCTCGCCGTCGCGGGGCTGGGGCCGGGGGACGCCGCGCTGGTGACGCCCGAGGTCTCCGCCGCCCTTGCCGAGGCGACGGATGCGGTGGGCTACGGTCCCTATGTGGCGCGGGTGCCGGCGCGCGACGGGCTTGCGCGGCACGCCTCCGACAACCGGGTGGAGCGCGACCGCGCGGCGCACGCGCTCGAGATGGCGGCGGCGGGGCGGCGCGTGGTCGTGGTGTCGTCGGGCGATCCGGGGGTGTTCGCGATGGCGGCGGCGGTGTTCGAGGTGCTCGAGGATGGCCCAGCGGCGTGGCGCGATCTCGATATCCGCGTGTTGCCGGGGATCACCGCGATGCTGGCGGCGGCGGCGCGGGTGGGCGCGCCGCTGGGGCATGATTTCTGCGCGATCAACCTGTCGGACAATCTCAAGCCCTGGGCGCTGATCGAGCGGCGGCTGCGGCTCGCCGCCGAGGCCGATTTCGCGATGGCGTTCTACAATCCGCGCTCGAAAGCCCGGCCGGAGGGGTTCGCGCGCGCGCTTGACGTGCTTCGCGAAGCCTGCGGCGACGGCCGCCCGATGATCTTCGCGCGCGCCGTCACCACCCCCGACGAGGCGATCCGGGTCGTACCCCTGCCCGAGGCCCGCCCCGAGATGGCCGATATGCGCACCGTGGTTCTGCTCGGCTCGAGCCGCACGCGTATCCTGGCTCGCCCCGGCGCGCCGCTGCTCTACACCCCGAGATCGGCGCCGGCATGACCCAGCCAGCGCATCGCGTCGCCGACCGAGCCCAGCTCGCGCCGCTGCCGCAGGGCGGGCCGGTCGATCATAATCACCTCGAGGCCGAGTGCGCGCGCCGCGTCGAGCTTGGCGCGCGCGCCCGCGCCGCCGGCGTTCTTGGCGACGACGATCTCGATGTCATGCCCCCGCATCAGCGCCGTGTCATCCGCGACGGTGAAGGGCCCGCGCGAGACGGTGACGGTCTGCTCCGGCAGCGGCGGGGGCGTCTCGGGCGGATCGACGAGGCGCAGCAGGTAGTGATGCTGCGGCTGCGCGGCGAAGGCATCGAGATGCATCCGCCCCACCGCGAGCATCACCCGCCGCGACGGCCCCGTGAGCGCATCGACGGCCCCGGCGATATCGGGCACATGGTGCCAGCGATCGCCCGGCTGCGGGGTCCAGGCCGGCCGGGTGAGCGCGGCGAGGGGTATGCCGGCGTCGGCCGTGGCTTCGACGGCGTTGTGGCTCATCTGTGCCGCGAAGGGGTGCGTGGCGTCGATCAGCCGGGTGATCCCCTCGGCGCGCAGATACGCGGCGAGGCCGGGCACACCGCCAAAGCCGCCCACCCGCACCGGCACGGGTTGCGTCGCCGGCCGCGCCACGCGCCCGGCATAGGACAGCACGGCGTCGATCCCGGCCTCCGCCACCGCGCGGGCGAGGTCGCTCGCTTCGCGGGTGCCGCCGAGGATGAGGAGGCGTGTCATGGCTGAGGCTCCGTGGCTGACGATCGTGGGGCTCGGCGAGGATGGCCCGGCGGGGCTGCCCCCTGCAAGCCGCGCGGCGCTCGACGGGGCGGAAATCGTCACCGGCGCGGCGCGCCATCTCGCGCTCCTGCCCGATATCGCGGCCGAGCGGCGCGAATGGCCCGTCCCCTTCGCCGAGGGCGTGCCGCAGCTTCTGGCCCTGCGCGGGCGCCGAGTGGTGATGCTGGCCTCGGGCGATCCGTTCTGGTTCGGCGCGGGCAGCACCGTGACGCGGCATCTCGCGGCGGGGGAGTGGCGGGCGTTGCCGGGGCCGTCCAGCTTCAGCCTCGCGGCGGCGCGGCTGGGTTGGCCGCTCGAGACGACGTGCTGCCTCGGGCTGCATGCCGCCCCGCTCGCGCGGCTGCGCCCGCATCTCGCCGCCGGGGTCCGCGCGCTGGTGCTCCTGCGCGACGGCGCGGCGGTGGGCGCACTCGCCGAATGGCTCACGGGGCTGGGCTTCGGGGAGACGCGGATGTGGGTGCTCGAGGCGCTCGGCGGCCCGCGCGAGCGGATGCGCACGGTCACGGCGGCGGTCTATGGGCTGACGGATGTCGCCCACCCCGTCGCGGCGGGGCTCGAGATCGCGGGCGACGGCGCGGCGCTTCCGGCCACCGCCGGGCTGCCCGACGACGTCTTCGCCCATGACGGGCAGATCACCAAGCGCCCGGTGCGCGCGCTCACCCTCTCGGCGCTCGCGCCGCGCCCCGGCGAGACGCTTTGGGATATCGGCGCGGGGTCCGGATCGGTGAGCATCGAATGGCTGCTCGCCCATCCCGCGACCGGGGCCATCGCCATCGAGGCCGACGCGGCGCGCGCGGCGCGCGCGCGCGCGAATGCCGACGCGCTCGGGGCCGACCGGCTGCGGGTGATCACCGGGCGCGCGCCCGACGCGTTCGCCGATCTGCCGCCGCCCGAGGCGGTGTTCATCGGCGGCGGGCTGTCGCAAGCACTTCTGAGCGCGCTGTGGGACCGGCTCGCCGCCGGCACGCGCGTGGTGGCCAACGCGGTGACGCTGGAGTCGGAGGCGCTGCTGGCCGATTGGCACGCCCGGGCGGGGGGCAGCCTGATGCGCGTGGAACTGGCACAAGCCGCGCCGCTCGGGACGCGGCGCGGCTGGCAGGCGGCGTATCCGGTCGTTCAATGGAGCGTTGCGCGATGATCGTGGCGGGGTTCGGCTTTCGCAGGGCGGCGAGCGAGGGCGCGCTGGCGGATGCGTTCGAGCGCGCGCGGGACGGTCGGCGCGTCGACCGGCTCGCCGCACCCGCCGACAAGGCCGCCGCCCCTGCCCTGCGCGCGCTCGCCCGCGCGCTCGATCTGCCCGTCGAGCCGGTACCGGCCGACACCCTGCGCGCCCAGGCCACCCTCACGAACGGCGCCGCGAGCCGCGCCGCGCGCGGCACCGGCAGCGTCGCAGAGGCCGCCGCGCTTGCCGGCGCCGGCCCCGGCGCGCGGCTCGCGGGTCCGCGCGCGGTCTCGAGCGACGCCACCGCCACCTGCGCCATCGCCATCGGAGCATCCTCATGAGCGTTCATTTCATCGGTGCCGGCCCCGGCGCCGCCGATCTTCTCACCCTGCGCGGGCGCGGCCTGATCGCGCGCTGCCCGGTCTGTCTCTATGCGGGCTCGCTGGTGCCCGAAGAGGTGCTGGAGCATTGCCCGCCCGGGGCGCGGATCATCAACACCGCGCCGATGGATCTCGACGCGATCATCGCCGAGTGCACCGCG
>PUKW01000047.1 GCA_003550665.1 Paracoccaceae bacterium
GCCGGCCTCATCGACATGCTGCAGGGCCTGATCACCGGCGCGCGCAACATGATCGGGATCGGTGTGGCCACCGCCGCGGCCGGAATCATCGTCGGCACCGTGACCCGCACCCCGATCGGCACCGAGCTCGCCGGCCTCGTCGAGGTGCTCGCGGGCGGGCAGCTCTTCCTGATGCTGGTGCTCGTGGCGGTGTTCTCGCTGATCCTCGGGCTCGGCCTGCCGACGACGGCGAACTACATCGTCGTCTCCTCGCTGATGGCCTCCGTGGTGGTGAGCGTCGCAGGGCAGGAGGGGCTGATCGTGCCGCTGATCGCGGCGCATCTGTTCGTGTTCTATTACGGCATCATGGCGGATGTGACGCCACCAGTGGGTCTTGCGAGCTTCGCGGCCGCCGCCGTGTCGGGGGGCGACCCCATCCGCACCGGCGTCGTCGCCTTCTTCTATTCGCTGCGCACGGTCGTCCTGCCGTTCCTGTTCATCTACAACCCGGCGCTGATCCTCTACGGCATCGATCTGGGGACGATGGCGGGCCTCGCCGAGGCCGCGCTCGTCTTCGTCACCGCGACCTTCGCGATGCTGATGTTCGCCGCCGCCACGCAGGGCTACTTCCTCGCCCCCTCCTACAAGCTCGAATCGGCCGCATTGCTGCTCGTGGCCTTCACCTTCTTCGTGCCCAATTTCTGGCTCGACAGGGTGCAGGCGCCCTTCGCCGATCACGATCCCGTCGATGTCGAGCAGGTGCTCGGGGAGGCTGCGCCCGGTGACGAGGTGCGCATCACCATATCCGGGCCCGATTTCGACACGGGCACGCCAACAACCTTTACCCTCGTCGTCGATATCGGGGATGACGACCGCACCGGCGCCGAACGCGCCGAGGCCGAGGGGCTCGTGCCGATGCCGGAGGAGGACCGGATGATCCTCGATGAGCCGATGCCGGGCACGCCGCATGACGACGAGTTCATGAATTTCGACTTCTACGACCCCGACATCCCCGTCGAGGTCACCAATGTCCAGATCCCGGCCGACCGCATGCCGCAGGAGGTGTTCTACCTGCCCGCGCTTCTGCTGCTGGGCATCGTGATCGCGCTGCAGCGCCGGCGCCAGACCAAGCCCGCCTTCTGAGGGCGGCGGCGCGCCCGGCCCGCGCAACCGGGCGGGCCGGGCGCGCCGTCAGCCCTCGCGTGCGCGGATGCGCTGCAACAGCGGCATCAGCTCGGCCATCTCCGGCCCGTGCCCCTGCCCCGTCAGCGCCTTGCGCAGCGGCATGAACAGCGCCTTGCCCTTGCGCCCCGTGCGCTCCTTGACCGCCGCGGTCCATGCGCCCCAGCTCGTCTCGTCATAGGGCGGATCCGGCAGCAGGGTGAGCGCCTCGGCGACGAACTCGGCGTCCTCGTCGGCGATCTCCGGCGCCGCCCCCTCGCGGCACAGCCGCCACCAATCCGCGAGATCCTCGAGCGTGTCGATATTGGCACGGGTGACGCGCCAGAACCGCTCCGCCTGCGCATCGGGCACGCCGAGCGCGAGGATGTGCCCGCGCACCGCCTCGTAGGGCAGCGACTGTAGGTGCTGGCGCGTCAGCGGGACGAGCTCGCCCTCGTCGAACTTGGTCGGCGCGGCGCCGAACTGCCCCGGATCGAACCCCGCGGCCAGCGCGTCGAGCGAGTCCGCCAGCTCTACCGGCTGGCTCGAGCCGAGCCGCGCCATCAGCGACGTGAGCGCCATCGGCGCGATCCCCCGCGCGCGAAGATCGCGCAGCGCCAGCGTGCCCAGCCGCTTCGACAGCCCCTCCCCCTTCGCGCCGGTCAGCAGGCTGTGATGCGCAAAGCGCGGCGGCTCACCGCCGAGCGCGCGCATGATCTGGATCTGCGTGGCGGTGTTGGTGACGTGATCGGCCCCGCGCACCACGTCGGTGATGCCCATCTCCAGATCGTCCACCACCGAGGCCAGCGTATACAGCACCTGCCCGTCGCCACGGATCAGCACCGGGTCCGACACGCTCGCCGCGTCGATGGATTGCGGCCCCAGGATGCCGTCATCCCAGGTGATGCGCTCCTGATCGAGCCTGAAGCGCCAATGGCCTGCCCGCTCGGCGCGCAGCGCGTCCTTTTCCGGCTCGCTCAACTTGAGCGCGGCGCGGTCATAGACCGGCGGCTTGCCGGCCGAAAGCTGGGTCCGGCGCTTGAGCTCGAGCTCCTCCGGGGTCTCGAAACACTCGTAAAGTCGCCCATCGGCGCGCAGTCGCTCGGCCGCCGCCGTATAGCGGTCGAGCCGCTGCGACTGACGTTCCTCGCGGTCCCAGTCGAGCCCGAGCCAGCGCAGATCCTCGCGGATCGCATCGGCATATTCGGGGCGCGAGCGCTCCGGATCGGTGTCGTCGAGGCGCAGGATGAAGGTCCCGCCCGCCTTGCGCGCGATCAGGAAATTGAACAGCGCGGTGCGCAGATTGCCGATATGCAGATAGCCGGTCGGCGACGGGGCGAAGCGGGTGACGGTCATCACGTCCTCCTGTTGCGCGGGTGCTCTTTCACACCGGGCGCATTTTGTCCATACAGAGGACCGATGCAGCCGGCAGGGAGACCGTGATGGCCGAGGACTGGGCCGGGCAGACGGCACCTTCACTCGAGGATTTCGAAGCGCTCGCCGATGCCGCGATCGCCGCCCTGCCGGAGCGGTTCCGGCGTGCCGCGCAAGGGGTTCTGATCCGCGTCGTCGATTTCGCGGACGACGCGACGCTCGACGAGATGGGGATGAACGATCCGTTCGAGCTCACCGGCCTCTATGACGGCACCCCGCTGACACAGAAATCGGTGATGGATCAGCCGGATCACCCCGACACGATCTGGCTTTACCGCCGCCCCATTCTCGAGGAATGGATCGCGCGCGGCGATGTGGCTCTGGGCGAGCTCGTCACGCATGTCTACGTGCACGAACTCGCCCATCACCTCGGCTGGTCCGACGCCGACATCGCGACGGTGGACCGCTGGTGGGAGTGACGGCTCAGCCCGCGATGCGGCCAGCCATCTCGACGAGCCGCGTTGCCTGGTGGCGGATATGCGCCTTGTCGGCATCCGTCAGCTCGGTTCCGGCATCATGACTGAAGCCGTAGGGATTGCCGCCGGTCTCGAACACCACCGGATCGGTGTAGCCCGGCGCGACGATCACGGCGCCCCAATGCATGAACGTGGTGTAGAGCCCGAGCAGCGTGCTCTCCTGGCCGCCATTGCGGTTCTGCGCCGACGTCATCGCGCTCGCCGCCTTGTTGGCGAGCTTGCCCTCGCCCCACAACCCGCCGAGCGTGTCGATGAAGGCGCGCATCTGGCTCGTGACGGTCCCGAAGCGTGTCGGCGAGATCACGAGATAGGCGCTCGCCCAGTCCATGTCGCCGGGGGTCGCGACCTCGAACGCGGTCTGGCGCTTCTGCTCGGCCTTCCAGGGCTCCTGCCCGTCGATCACCTCCTGCGGCGCGGTTTCGGGCACGCGGCGCAGGCGCACCTCCGCCCCCGCGGCGCGCGCGGCCTCGGCGGCGATCTCGGCGACGGCGCGGTTCGTGCCATAGGTCGAGTAGAATACGATCGTCAGTTTCGCGGACATGGGAGCCTCCATTTGTGTCGATGCAGACATAACGCCGCGGGCGACGCGCACAATTACCGTGATCCGCACCATATCTGTGCGCTTGTGCACTGCCCACGCCTCGAGCGATACCGTCACAAAGGCCGCAGCCGCCGGGCGCACCTGTCGACCCGGGCGCGTCAGTCCGTCGAGCTGTCGGAATCCCGCCCGGCGCGCGGCCGGTATTGTGGCAGGGTCCAGCCAAAAGCGAGCGCCCCGCTGCGCAGGGCGAAGGCGGCGACGAAGCCGGTCCCGGCGGCCAGCGCCAGCGGCAGGTCCAGCATGAGCGCGACGAGATACCCCCCCGCCCCGACGAGCGCGGCCGAGATATAGATTTCGCGACGCAGCAGGACCGACGGCTCATTGGCGAGCACATCGCGCAGGATGCCGCCCAGCGTCCCGGTCATCATCCCCATCACCACCGCCACCACCGGCGAGCCGGTCACCTCCAGCCCCTTGTGCGCGCCGAACACACCGTAGGCCGACAGCGCCATCGCATCGAGCCACAACAGCCAGCGAAAGCGCCACTCGATGAGATGCGCGGCGAAATAGATCGCCACCGCCGTGCCGACGCAGGCGAGGATATAGACCGGCTGACCCACCCAGAAGACCGGCACGCCGAGAATCAGGTCGCGCGCGGTGCCCCCGCCGATCCCCGTCACCGTTGCGAGGAACGCGAAACCGATGATATCGAGCTGCTTGCGCGAGGCGGCGAGCGCCCCGGTCGCCGCGAACAGCGCCACGCCCGCAAAATCGAGTATCACCAGCGCATCCATCGCGCACGCCCCCGCAATCGCTCCACCGGCAACCCCTAGCAGCCCGCATCGCACCGCGCGACACCGCGCTTGGCCGCCGCGCCGCCAGGTGGTATTCTCGCCCAAAAGGGTGGCCCCATGACGGCGCAGGGTCCGGTCCTTCTTGTCGGCACCACCAAGGGTGCCTTTGTGCTCATCGGGGATCCGGAGCGGTCGCACTGGCAGGTGCGCGGGCCGTTCTGCGACGGCTGGCCGATCAACCATGTCATCGGCGATGCGGACAGCGGCATGCTCTGGGCCGGCGGCGGCAGCGACTTTCACGGCGCGGGGATCTGGCGCTCGGAGGATGGCGGCGCGAGCTGGGTGCTGACCCGGCTGACGCGGGGCGAGATGGATGACTGGGCCGAGACTGACGCCGGTTTCGCGGCGATGATCGGCTGGCGGCCCGAGCCGCTGCCCTTCGCCGGGTTCACGCAGGTCTGGTCACTGTGCCATGCCCATGGCCGGCTCTTCGCGGGGACGAAACCCGCCGCGCTCATCGCGAGCGAAGATGGTGGCCGCTGCTGGCACCGCATCGACGGGCTCACCGATCACCCCTCCGCGCAGAGCTGGCAGCCGGGCGCGGCGGGGCTCACGCTGCACACGATCGTGCCCGATCCGGCCGATGCGGCCCGACTCTGGGTCGCGATCTCGGCGGCGGGGGTGTTCGCCACCGAGGACGGCGGTGCGAGCTGGCAACGGCGCAACCGGCTGTCGAATGCCGCCGGTCACACCGGGCACGATCACCCCGCCGCGCCGGCGGATGGCGAGATCGGGCACTGCGTCCACGCCATGGTCCGCGCGCCGGGCGGGCAGGACATCCTCTATCAGCAGCACCATCACGGGGTCTGGCGCTCGCCCGATGGCGGCCGGCACTGGGACGACATCACGCCGGGGCTGCCCTCGACCTTCGGCTTTCCGATCCGGGTGCATCCGCGCGACCCCGACACGATCTGGACGATCCCACTCAATGGCGACATGACCGGGCGCTTCCCGCCCGACGCCGCCGCGGCGGTGTGGCGCTCGCGCGATGGCGGCGCGAATTGGGAGGCGCTGCGCGCGGGGCTGCCGCAGGAGGGGTGCTTCTTCACGGTGCTGCGCCAGGCGATGACCGGCGATGACCGCAGCCCCACCGGGGTCTATTTCGGCACCAATAGCGGCTCCGTCTTCGCGAGCAGTGACGAGGGCGATTACTGGCGCGAGATCGCGCGGCACCTGCCCACGATCCTGTCGCTCGAGGTGCTCGACCCGGCCTGAGCTCAGCGCCCCCCGCGCAGCGCGACCGGCCGGCCCGGCACGATGTTCGAGGCCGCGTCCACGATCGCCTCCGCGTCGATGGCGAAGTGGCCGTGCAGATCGGCGATGGTGCCGCTCTGGCCGAAATGCTCCACCCCGAGCGGAACGGTCCGGTGCCCGGCCACCGCGCCGAGCCATGACACCGTCGCGGGGTGACCGTCGATCACGGTGATCAGCGTGCAATGCGGCGGCAGCGGCGCGAGCAGCCGCTCGATATGGCTCGCCGCATCGGCGTGGCCGCGCGCCCGCGCCCGGCGCGCCGCCGTCCAGCCGGCATTGAGCCGGTCCGCCGAAGTCACGGCGAGCACGCCGATATCGCGTCGGTCGCCCATGATTCGGCCCGCCGCCTCGATGGCGTTGGGCGCCACCGCGCCCTGATAGGCGATCACCAGCTCGCAATTCGGCCCCGGCGCGCGCAGCCAGTAGGCCCCGTCGATGACCTGCTGCGCGAAATCGGGATCGTGACGGCGCAGGGGCTGCTCGACGGGGCGCGTGGACAGGCGCAGATAGACCGAGCCGCCGGTCTCGTCGCGCAGCCAGGTGCGCTCGTCCGGGTCGCCCTCGCCGTCGCGCTGCAGGTAGTCGAAGGCCCAGCCCATGATCAGCGCGAGCTCGTCGAGAAAGGCCGGCTCGAACGCCGCGAGCCCATCCTGGCTCATCCCGATGAGCGGCGTGCCCACCGACTGATGCGCGCCGCCCTCCGGCGCGAGCGTCACCCCCGAGGGCGTGCCCGCGATGACGAAGCGCGCATCCTGGTAGCAGGCATAGTTGAGCGCATCGAGCCCGCGCGCGACGAACGGGTCATACACCGTGCCCACCGGCAGCAGCCGCGCGCCGAACAGGCTGTGCGACAGCCCCGCCGCGCCCAGGAGCAGGAACAGGTACATCTCCGCGATGCCGAGCTCGATATGCTGGCCGGTGGGCCCGAAGCCCCATTTCTGCGTCGAGGGGATCTTCTGGTCGCGGTAGGTGTCGGGCTGGGCATCGCGCGCGAACAGGCCCCGACGGTTGACCCAGGGGCCGAGTCCCGTCGAGACCGTCACATCCGGCGAGGTCGTCACGATCCGCTCCGCCAGCGCGCTGTCGGATTTCGCGAGCGCATCGAGAACCTTGCCGAAACCCGCCTGCGTGGACAGCACCTTGTCGGCGGGCGCATCAAACGCGGGAACCGGCACGGCCGGGGCCCGGAGGCGCCGCGGTCCGGGCCTGAAGAACGCCACCTCGCGCAGGAAGGCGCGCAGCGCATCCGCATCCTCCACCCCGGCGAGCGGCTCCCATTCCGCGCCCTCGGGCACGGCGAGCCGGTCGCGCAGCGTCTGCATCTGTGCCGCCGTCATCATCCCGGCATGGTTGTCCTTGTGCCCGGCGAGCGGCGTGCCGCGGCCCTTGGTGGTGTAGGCGATGAAGACGGTCGGGCAGTCATCCGCGACGCTGTCGAAGCCCTCGCAAAGCGTGCGCAGGCAATGGCCGCCGAGATCCGTCATCAGCGCGGCGAGATCATCGTCCGAGCGCCGGTCGAGCAGCGTCGAGACCGGCCCCTGATCGCCCAGATCCGCCATCAGCCGCGCGCGCCAGGCCGCCCCGCCCTGAAAGGTCAGCGCCGAGTAGAGATCGTTGGGGCAGGCATCGATCCAGCCGCGCAGTGCCTCTCCGCCCGGCTCCGCGAAAGCCGCCTCCTGCTGCGCGCCGTATTTGAGCCGCACCACGCGCCAGCCGAAGGCCTCGAAGATCCGCTCGATGCGCTGCCACAGCCCCTCGCGCACCACCCCGTCGAGGCTCTGGCGGTTGTAGTCGATCACCCACCAGGTGTTGCGCAGCCCCTGCTTGAAGCCTTCCTGCAGGCACTCGTAGATATTGCCCTCGTCGAGCTCGGCATCGCCCACCAGCGCGACCATCCGGCCCTCGGGCCCCTGCGCGAAGCCGTGCGCGTGGACGTAATCCTGCACCATCGCCGCGAAGGCCGGCATCGCGGCCCCCAGCCCCACCGAGCCGGTGGAGAAATCGACATCATCCACGTCCTTGGTGCGCGAGGGATAGGACTGCGCCCCGCCCCAGCCGCGAAACCGCTCGAGCTGGTCGCGGCTCTGATTGCCCATCAGATACTGCGCGGCATGGAACACCGGAGAGGCGTGCGGCTTGACCGCGACGCGGTCCTGCGGGCGCAGGGTATGAAAATAGAGCGCCGTCATCAGCGTCGTCATCGACGCGCAACTCGCCTGATGCCCGCCCACCTTCACATCGCCCTCGGATTTCGCGCGCAGCACGTGGGCGTGATGGATGGTCCATTGCGAGAGCCACAACAGCCGCCGCTCGATGGTTTCGAGATTGCGCAGTGTCGTGGTATCCATGGCCGGCCCCCTTCGTCGCGTGCCATCCTCGCCGCCGGCCCGCGCCGGGGCAAGGGCCTAACCGGCCGGCGCGATCAGCCCGGCATCGTCATTGCGCACATTGCCCACCCGCGCGGCAACCGGGTGATGCACACGCGCCGTCACCGCCAGCCGCGCGACGTCCCCGAGCTCCGCGCCGGCGAGCCATCCCGCGACGGCCTCCGGGGCGAGGGTCACCGGCATGCGGTGATGGATGGCGGCGAGGTCGCCATCGGCGGGTTCGGTGAGCACTGCGCAGCTGGCCCCCTCGAAATCGGGCAGCGCGACGCGCGTCATCAACCCCGCGAAAACGAGCCCCGGCGCGTTCCCCGCCGGATGGATGAAGAAGGGCTGCTTGCTGTCGCCGTCGCGCTTCCACTCATAGTATCCCCGCGCCAGCACGAGACAGCGGCCACCGCGCCAGGCGTCGCGAAAGGCGGGCTTGCGCGCGGCGTCCTCGGCGCGGGCGTTGAAGGTCGAAAACCGCATCCCGGAGAGTGCCCCGCGATGCCAGTGCGGCACCAGCCCCCAGCGCGCGAAGGCACCCTGCAGCCCCGCGCCGTCGCGATACGCGATCGGAACCTCGCGCGTGGGCGGGACATTATAGCGCCCCGGGATCGGGCGGTCGGCGGGGCGAATGGCGAGCCAGGCGTCGAAATCCTCCCAACTCATGTCGCCGATCGCGATCCGCCCGCACATCGCTCAGCGCCGCCCCTCGCGCAGCCAAGCCGCCAGCGCCAGCGCCGCCGCGATCAGCAGCCACGCCCAGCCGGGCAGCAGCGGCCCGCGCGACAGATCGGTGGTCAGATATGCATCGCGCGGCGTCAGCCCCAGCCAGCCGCGCCCCGCCGCCGCACGGCCCTCGCGCACGTCGCGGATATCGGGCAGTCCGTCCTCGACGCGGAATACGCCACCGCGCGTCGCCTCGACATGCGGCGCGATCTTCTCGCTGGTGGCGATGGTTTCCTCGAACTCGCGCGGCGACGACGGCCCGACGGCGACCACCGCCTCATGCGCGCCGTCATCGAGCCGGTAGAGCCCGATATCCCCGGCCTCCCACTCCGCGGTGAAACGCCCCGGCGCGGCTTCCTCGAGCGCGAGCTCGTCGGTCTCGCCGTCCGGGGCCTCGACGGTGACGGGGGCGGCGCTGTCTTCGAGGGTGCGGCGCGTGACGGTGACGGTCTGGCCATCGGCCGTCGCCGTGAGGGCCTCCTCCTCGAGTTCGGGCTCCTCCATCGTCCAGTGCGCGAGCCGGCGCAGCAGGTCGAGCTGCGGGCCGCCGCCCTCGAAGCCGCGATGCCACAACCAGGCGTGATCCGAGGCCAGAAGCGCCAGCCGCCCCTCCCCGACCCTGTCGAGCATCAGGAGCGGCTTGTCATCAACCCCGGTCATCACGACCTGCCCGCCACGCTCCTCGAGCTCGATCTGGCGAAACCAGCGGCCCCAGCCCGGGCCGTCTTCGTCCGACGCCTCGTGCAGGTCGTCGAGCCCGGCGGTGACGGGGTGGCGCTGGCCGAGCTCGCTGATGCGCGGGGTGAAACCCTCGTCGCGCACCTGCGCGGTGGGCATGCCCGGAAAGATCTCGCCCAGCGGCGAGCGCGCCACGCTGTCGGCCCCGGCGAACTCCGGGCCCGCCGCCACGAGCACCGCTCCGCCGCCGGTCACATAATCGCGGATATTGGCGAAGTAGGCCGAGGGCAGGATGCCGCGGCGCTGGTAGCGGTCGAGGATGATCAGATCGAACTCGTCGATCTTGTCGACGAAAAGCTCGCGCGTGGGAAAGGCGATCAGCGCGAGCTCGTCCACCGGCGCGCCGTCCTGCTTGCCCGGCGGGCGCAGGATCGTGAAATGCACCAGATCCACCGCACTGTCGGAGCGCAAGAGGTTGCGCCAGGTGCGCTGCCCGGCATGCGGCTCGCCGGAGACGAGCAGCACCGAAAGCCTGTCGCGCACGCCGTTGATCTCGATGACGGCGCTGTTGTTGCGCCCCGTCAACTCGCCCTCCTCCTCGGCCACCTCGAGCTTGACGACATTGGTGCCGCCGCGCTCGAGCGTGACCGGCAGGGTGATCGTCTCGTCGGTGGGCACCTCGAGGCTGCGCAGCGTCTCGCCGTTGAGCGACATGGTCAACTCCGCCTGCCCGGCCACGTCGCCGGGCACCGCGCCCTGATCCTCGACGCGCAGGTCGATCTCGACGGGTTCGTCGAGGATCGCATAGGCCGGCGCCGTCTCGACCTCGAGCCGGCGGTCCCAGTCATCCTCGTGCCCGGTGATCAGCGCATGCAGCGGCGCGGGCATGTCCGGGGCGCGGTCGAGGTCGTGGATCTGCCCGTCGGAGATCATCAGCGCCCCGGCGATCCGCTCGCGCGGCAGCTCGGCCAGCGCCTCCGACAGCGCGCTCATCATCCGCGTGCCGGTATTGTCGGGGCCGTCGCCCACCGTTATCTCGCGCAGCTCGGTGTCGTCGCGCGCCGCGATGCGCGCGCGCATTTCCTCGGCGGCGGCCTCGGTCTGCGCGGCGCGGTCGGAGATGCCCTGGCTCGATGTCTCGTCGACGAGCATGAGCACGATGTCGGGCTGGGTGAGCCGCTCCTCCTCCTCGATCGCGGGACCCGCAAGCGCCGCCACGAGCACCGCCGCCGCCAGCGCGCGCAGCCACCACCCCGACAGGCCGCGCCACAGCGCCAGCGCCACCATCACGACGGCAACCGCCGCCACCGCGCCGATCGTCCACCAGGGCAGGAGCGGGTCGAAGACGATCTCGCCGGTCATTGGCCCAGCCTTTCAAGCAGTTCGGGCACATGCACCTGGTCGGACTTGTAGTTGCCGGTGAGCACATGCATCACGAGATTGACGCCGAAGCGATAGGCAAGCTCGCGCTGGCGCGTTCCCGCGCGCCCGTCCTGCATCGGCAGCATCGTGGCGCCGGAGGCGTCGGTCGCCCAGGCCGCCGCCCAGTCATGCCCGCCGATAACCACCGGCGTGACCCCGTCATTCAGCCTGCGGAAAGGCATGCCCTCGGCGGTCTCCTCCTCGGCATCCTCGGCCTGCTCGACCCAGACGTCGCGGCCCTCGTGACGGCCGGGAAAGCCGTCGAGCAGGTAGAAGGTTCGGGTCAGGACATGGTCCGAGGGCACCGGCTCGAGCGGCGGAATGTCGAGCGGCTCGGCGATCTCCTGAAGCCGCCGCCCCTCCGGGGTGGAGCTGCCGAAATCGGCCACGTCGCTGTCGCGGGTGTCGAAAACGATCATGCCGCCGGTGCGCAGATACTGGTTGAGCCGGTTATACGCGGCGTCCGAGGGCGCCGGATGGTCGGCGGTGATGGGCCAGTAGAGCATCGGGAAGAAGGCGAGCTCGTCGCTTTCGAGATCGACGCCGATCGGCTCGCCCGGCTCGACCGAGGTGCGCCGGGTGAGCTTGGTCGACAAGCCGCGCAGCCCCGCCTCGGCGATCTCGTCGACACGCGCGTCGCCGGTGCGCACATGGGCGAGCACGACCTCCGATGTGGCACGCAGCGCGAACGCCTCGGCGTCGTCGGCCTCGGCCGCAGGCGCGGCCAAGAGCAGCGCCGCGAACGCCGCGATCCCGGCAGCGCCGCGCGCCACCGTGCCCGCAGCCGGGCGCAGCCGGCCGGTGACGAAGAGCGCGGCGAGAATGTCGGCGAGCAGAAGCCCCAGCCCCGCGAGCAAAAGCGGCGGCATCAGCGACACCTCGCGCGGAGTCTCGGCGCCGGTGACCTCAATGCTCGAGGGCCAGGTCGCGGCGGCGAGCTCGGTCTCGCGCCCCACCGCGTTGAGCGCGAAGGACCGGTCGCCATGCGCATAGATGCCGGGGCGCAGATCCGGCCCCGCGCGGCCCTCGGCGAGCTCCGCGCCATCGACCCCGGCGCTCGTCTCGGCGGGGCCGAGCGTGCCGAAGGCGTCGAGATGCTGCACCGGCTCCCAGAGCATGCCCGCCATGTCCTCGGGGGCGGGGTCCGCGCTGCCCGCGCCGATGGCGAGGCGTTCGAGCATCTGCACGAACAGCCCCGACAGCGGCAGCGTGGACCAGTCCGGACTCGCCGTGACGTGAAACAGCACCACCTGCCCCGCCCCGATCTCCCGCCGCGTCACCAGCGGCGTGCCGTCCTCGAGGCTCGCGATGGTGCTGCGCGACAGCTCCGGGCCCGGATCGGCGAGCACCTGCGAGGAGATCGTGACATCATCGGGCACGCGCAGCCCGGCAAAGGGCGAGTCGTCGTCGAAGGGCGCGATGCGGCGCGGCTCGCCCCAGCTCATCACCCCGCCGACGCTGCGCCCGCCCTCGCGCAGCTGCACCGGCATGAGCCGGTCACGCTCGGCGCGGCTGATGTCGCTCGCGGCGAGCCGCGGCCCGGCAAAGCGCAACAGCAGCCCGCCATCCTCGACCCAATCGGCCAGCATGTCGCGCTCGACCTCCGACAGCCGCGCGATGTCGGCGAGCACGATGGCGTCCGGGCTGGCCTGCAGAACGGTGTCCACATCGCCAACGCCGTCGATGAGATCGGAGGTCGGCGCGAGCGCCTCGCGCAGGTAATGCATCGGCGAGAGCAGCTCGAGCCGCTCCTCAGCCGTGTCCGGCGCGATCAGCGCGACCTGCCGGCGGCTGAGCGAATCGTCGGTCACGCTCACGGCGCCGGCGGTGTTCTGCCCGTCGATCTGTAAGCGGGTGAGCCGGTTGCGCAGCTCGGGCTGCAGGCTCAGCGTGGTGGTGGCATCGCGCGCACCCGCCTCGAAATCGAGCTCGGCGGCGCCGAGTTCCGCCTCGTCGCCGGCGGGGTCGCGGCCGATGGCGCTGAGCTCGGCCGTGACGGCGTCGCCCTCGCCGGCGCGCAGCGCGGTCAGCTCGATCTCGCCCTCCACGAATTGCGGCGGGCGCAGCGCGAGCGGCGCGGTCGCCCCCTCGAAGACGCGCACGGTCCCGCGCGACTCGAGCTCCTCCAGAAGCGGCGCGCGCCCCTCGCGCTCCAGCCCGTCCGACAGCCAGAACGTCTCGAAACTCTCCTCGGGCAGCTCCGCCGCCCAGTCGGCGACGGCCGCGTCATCGGGCGCCCAGGGCCGCGGCGCGATGGCATCGATGCGGTCGCGCCAGTGATCGGCGGAGCGCCAGGTGACCCCGTCCGAGGGCGGCTCGGTCAGCGTGGCGACCGCGACGGGGCGGCCCTCGCGCGCCGCCTCGCCGAGCAGCCCCGAAATGCGGTCGCGCCGCGCCGGCCAGTCCCGCGCGCTCGCCCAGCTCGCATCCGCCACGATCAGGAGCGGCCCCTGCCCGGCACGATCGGTCTGCGGGTTGAGCACCGGACCCGAGAAGGCGAGGATCAGGGCCGCCACCGCAAGCGCGCGCATCAGCAGCAACCACCAGGGCGTGCGGTCGCTCTCGCTGCGCTCGTCGGTCAGCCCCAGCAGCAGCGCCACCCCCGGAAACCGCCGCCGCACCGGCGCCGGCGGCACCGCGCGCAGCAGCCACCACAGCACCGGCAGTGCGACCAGCGCCGCCAGAAGCCACGGGGTCGAGAAACCAAGGGGGCCGAACACCGTCATGCGCGCCCGCGCTCCAGCGCGTGATAGGCCCAGACGAGCGGGGTGAGCGCGGCGGCGTCGGTGTGGTGGCACTCGTACTGCCAGCCGGTGCGTCGCGCGAGGCGCTCAAGGGCCGCCTTGCGCTCGGCCAGCCGCGCGAGATAGCGCGTGCGCAGATTGTCGGCCTGCCGCGTCTCGAAGCGCAGCGCGCCCGACATGCTCTCGAAGACGGTGCGCCCGCCGAACGGGAAGACCTCCTCCACCGGATCCAGAACCTGCAGCACGGCCCCCGAAATGCCGCGATCCGCCGCCGAGGTGACCGCCGCCTCGAGCGGCTCCGTCGCGCCCAGGAAATCCGAGATCAGTACCGCGCGCGCGCCCTGCGGCAGCAGCTCGAGCTCGGGGGCGGCGTGGTCGTCGTCGTGACCGGCCACCAGGGCCGTGCCGAGACGCATGAGCTGGTTGCGCCCGGCGCGCGGGGCGATCGCCTCGGGCCCGGCGAGCCCCACCCGCTCGCCGCCGCGCAGCAGGAGCACCGCGAGCGACAGCCCGACGAGCCGCGCGCGATCGCCCTTTTCCGGCCGGTCGGCCGCGCCCGAGAACGCCATCGAGCGGCCCGGATCGACCCAAAGCGCGATGGATTGCGCCGCCTGCCACTCGCGCTCTCGCACGAAGGGCGAGTCGCTGCGCGCGGACCGGCGCCAGTCGATGCTGCGCGCGGGATCGCCCGGCATCGCGGCGCGGTACTGCCAGAACTCGTCGCCCGCCCCGGCGCGGCGGCGGCCATGCTCGCCGAGCACCACCGTCGCCGCCAGCGCCTCGGCCCGCGCCAGCAAGGGCGGCAGCGCGGCGGCGAGCGCCTCGGCCGATTCGCGCAGCGGCAGGGACGGCGGCGCAGCACTCATGCGGCGGCCTCGGTGCGGGTGACGCGCGCACTGACCTCGTCGATGACGTCACCGAGCCGCGCACCCCGTGCGCGCGCCGCGAAGCTCAGCGCCATGCGATGGCCCAGCACCGGCCGCGCCAGCGCGCGCACATCCTCGGCGGTGGGCGCGAACTGCCCGTGCAGGAGCGCGCGCGCGCGCACCGCCAGCATCAGCGCCTGCGCTGCGCGCGGCCCGGGCCCCCAGGCGACATTTTCACGCACCAGCTCGGGCGCCTCGGCCTCATCGGGCCGGCAGGCGCGCACGAGATCGAGGATCAGCTCCACGACCGCCTCGCCCACCGGCATCCGGCGCAGCGTACCCTGCGCGGCGATCAGCTCGGCGGCGGTGAAGACGGGCGCGGCGGCGGCCTCCTCGGTGCCGGTGGTGGCGATGAGGATGTCGCGCTCGGTGTCGCGGTCGGGATAGGCGACCTCGATCTGCACGAGGAACCGGTCGAGCTGAGCCTCGGGCAGCGGATAGGTGCCCTCCTGCTCGATTGGGTTCTGGGTGGCGAGGACGTGGAAGGGGGCGGCGAGCGGGCGGTGCGCGCCGGCGATAGTGACCTCGCGCTCCTGCATCGCCTGCAGCAGCGCCGATTGCGTGCGCGGGCTGGCGCGGTTGATCTCGTCGGCCATCAGGAGCTGGCAAAAGATCGGCCCCTCGATGAAGCGAAAGGCGCGGGTGCCGTCGGCGGCGGTCTCGAGCACCTCGGAGCCGAGGATGTCGGCGGGCATCAGGTCCGGCGTGAACTGGATGCGGTTGCCCTGCAGACCCATCACCGTCGAGAGTGTCTCCACGAGGCGCGTCTTGCCCAGCCCCGGCAGCCCGATCAACAAGCCGTGGCCGCCGCACAGAAGCGCGGTGAGCACCAGATCGACGACGTGACCCTGCCCGATGAAGCGGCGATTCACGCTCTCGCGCGCGGCGCCGAGCCGCGTGCCAAGCGTTTCCATCGCGCCGATCAGCTCATTGTCGTCGTTCATTCCCGTACTCCCCGTGACGCGGACCGGCCAAAGCATATATGCTGGCCCGGACCATGTATCCTACACAGCCGGGTTGGCAAAAACCATGTGCGCTCAAAAAACCGCGACCCCGACGGCAGAGGCCCTCGCAGCATCGGCGCGCAGCGCCGCGAAGGGCGGAATTCCGCCGGTCCATGACTGGGACCCGCCCTATTGCGGCGATCTCGATATCCGGATCGCGCGCGACGGCACCTGGTTCTACCTCGGCACGCCGATCGGGCGCGAGGCGCTGGTGCGGCTGTTCTCCTCGATCCTGCGCAAGGACGACGACCGGTATTACCTCGTCACCCCGGTCGAGAAGGTCGGAATCACCGTCGATGACGCGCCCTTCGTGGCCGTCGATTTCGAAGCCGAGGGCAGCGAGCACGACCAGGCGCTCACCTTCTTCACGCAGGTGGGCGATGCCGTCCCCGCCGGGCCCGACCACCCGATCCGCGTGGCGCGCGACCCCGACACTGGCGAGCCCGCACCCTATGTGCTGGTGCGCGCCCGGCTCGAGGCGCTGATCGACCGCAAGAGCTTCTACCGGCTGGTGGAGCACGGCGCGCATGCCGATCACGACGGCGCGCGCTGGTTCGGGGTCTGGTCACGGGGGGTGTTCTTCCCGATCATCCCCTCCGCGGAGCTGCCTTGAGCCCAGCGCATACCGGCCAGTCGCTGGCCATATTCATCACGGCGCATATATGAGCCGAAACCGCGTTATTCGCCGCAGGAGGCTCCATGATTCCGCAACGCTTCGAGCATGTCGCTTTCGCCCTGATCCTGTCGGGGCTGATGTCGTTCATCGTGTCGGGCATCTCGACGCTGCTCGCGCTCGGCTTCGCGCCGGATTTCCTGATGCGCTGGATCGGCTCCTGGCTGCCCTCCTGGGCGGTTGCCTTTCCGGCCGTGCTGATCGTGGCGCCGGTCGCAAGGCGGATCGTCGGCGCGCTGGTGCGCCGCGAATCCGCCGAGCAGGGCGCGCGGCACTGACGCCGCGCGCTCAGGCGCCCGCGCCCACCGGGCAGCTCACGCCGGTGCCGCCGATGCCGCAATAGCCGCCGGGATTCTTGGCGAGATATTGCTGGTGATAGGCCTCGGCGAAGTAGAAGGGCGGGGCATCGACGATCTCGGTGGTGATCGCGCCGCGCCCGGCTTCGCGCAGCCGCTCGCCATAGACCGCGCGGCTCGCCTCGGCGGCGGCGCGCTGCTCGGGCGTGTCGCAATGGATCGCGGAGCGGTACTGCGTGCCCACATCATTGCCCTGGCGCATGCCCTGCGTCGGGTCATGGTTCTCCCAGAACATCGCAAGCACCTGATCAAGCGTGACCTGCGCCGGATCGAAGACCAAGCGCACGACCTCCGTGTGCCCGGTGCGCCCGGAGCAGACCTCCTCATAGGTCGGGTTCGGCGTGGGACCGCCGGCATAGCCGACCATCGTCACCCAGACGCCGGGCTGCTTCCAGAAGAGCCGCTCCGCGCCCCAGAAACAGCCCATCGCCAGCGTGATCCCCGCCATGCTCTCGGGCGGGGCGACGGCCAGGGGGCGGCCATTGACGTAATGGGTGTCGGCGGTGGCAATCGGCGCGGCGCGCCCGGGCAGGGCCTCCTCGGCGTTGGGAATTTCCTGTTTGCGGCGCATCAGTCCGAACATCGCGGGCCTCCTTTATCGGTTGACCCTAATGTAGCCGCGAAGGCGGCGAACACCAGAGCGCGCTCACATGAAGCTCTGCGGGTCGATATCGACGCTGCGGCGCACCCCGCGCGGCGGCGGCACCGCCGCGAGCCACGCCGCGAGCGCGTCCTGCAGCGGCACGCCACGCGCCGCCTTCACGAGCAGCCGCACCCGGTGGCGCCCGCGAATCCGCGCCACGGGGGCGGGCGCGGGCCCGAAGACCTGCGCCCCCGCCGCGCGCAGCGGATCGTCAGCGCGCGCCAGCGCCTCGCCGTGATCGAAGACCGGCGCAAGCTCGGTGCCCGACAGGATGATCCCGGCGAGCCGGCCGTACGGCGGCATCCCCGCCGCGCGGCGCTCGGCGGCCTCGGCGCGCCAGAAGCCTTCCTCGTCGCCGGCGAGGATCGCGCGGATCACCGGATGCTCGGGCTGCGTGGTCTGCAACAGCGCCGCGCCGCGCCGCTCGGTGCGCCCGGCGCGCCCGGCGACCTGGCGCATGAGCTGAAAGCTGCGCTCGGCGGCGCGCAGATCCGAGCCCTGCAGCCCCAGATCGGCATCGATCACCCCCACCAGCGTGAGCAACGGAAAGTTGTGCCCCTTGGCCACGAGCTGGGTGCCTATGATGATGTCGGCCCCGCCCGCGGCGATGGACGCGATCTGCTCCTTGAGCGCGCGCGCCGAGCCGAACAGATCGGACGACAGCACCGCGCGCCGCGCCTCGGGCCACAGCGCCGCCGCCTCCTCGGCGAGCCGCTCGACGCCGGGGCCCACCGGGGCGAGCCGGTCGGCGGCCGCGCAGGACGGGCAGGTCTCGGGGATCGGGCGCGAGGCGCCGCATTGATGGCAGATCAGGCGCTTCTGAAAGCGGTGCTCGACCATGCGCGCGTCGCAATCGGCACAGCCGATCTGGTGGCCGCAGGCGCGGCACACCGTCACCGGGGCATAGCCGCGCCGGTTGAGAAACAGCATCGCCTGCTCGCCCGCGGCGACCCGGCGCGCGACCTGGGCCGCGAGGGTCGGCGAGATCCAGCGATCCGAGGCCATCGCCTCGGCGCGCAGATCGATCGTGGCCATCTCGGGCAGCTCCGCCGCCCCGTACCGCGCGCCGAGATCGAGCCGCGCGTATTTGCCTGCCTCGGCATTGGCCCAGCTCTCCAGCGACGGCGTCGCCGAGGCGAGCACCACCCGCGCCGCCGCGATCGCCGCGCGCAGCACCGCCATGTCGCGCGCATTGTAGAGCACGCCGTCCTCCTGCTTGTAGGCGGCGTCATGCTCCTCATCGACGACGATCAGCCCGAGATCGCGAAACGGCAGGAACAGCGCCGAGCGCGCCCCCACCACGAGCTGCGCACCGCCCTGCCCGACCATGCGCCAGGCCCGGCGGCGCTCGGCCTGGGTCACGCCGGAATGCCACTCGGCGGGCATCGCGCCAAAGCGCGCCTCGACGCGGGAGAGAAACTCCTCGGTCAGCGCGATCTCGGGCA
>PUKW01000118.1 GCA_003550665.1 Paracoccaceae bacterium
AGTCGGTGGAACAGAGGAGCCGCGCCCATGACCAAGATCAAGGTGGACAACCCCGTCGTCGAGCTCGACGGCGACGAGATGACCCGCATCATCTGGGATTTCATCAAGACCAAGCTGATCCTGCCCTATCTCGACATCGATCTGAAATACTACGATCTGTCGATCGAGGAGCGCGATCGCACCGATGACCAGATCACTGTGGACGCCGCCAACGCCATCAAGCAGTACGGCGCCGGCGTTAAATGCGCCACCATCACCCCCGACGAGCAGCGCGTCGAGGAGTTCGGCCTCAAGAAGATGTGGCGCTCGCCCAACGGCACGATCCGCAACATTCTCGGCGGGGTCGTCTTCCGCGAGCCGATCATCTGCAAGAACGTCCCGCGCCTCGTCCCCGGCTGGACCGACCCGATCGTCATTGGCCGTCACGCCTTCGGCGACCAGTACCGCGCCACCGACATCAAGTTTCCCGGGCCGGGCACGCTGAGCCTGAAATTCGTCGGCGATGACGGCACCGTGATAGAGGAGGAGGTCTACAAGGCCCCCTCGGCCGGCGTCTACATGGGGATGTACAATCTCGACGACTCGATCCGCGACTTCGCCCGCGCGAGCATGAATTACGGCCTCGCCAAGGGCTGGCCGGTCTATCTCTCGACCAAGAACACCATCCTCAAGGTCTATGACGGGCGCTTTCGCGACCTTTTCGAGGAAATCTACGAGAGCGAGTTCAAGGACAAGTTCAAGAAGGCCGGGATCACCTATGAGCACCGCCTGATCGACGACATGGTCGCCTGCGCGATGAAGTGGAACGGCGGCTTCGTCTGGGCGTGCAAGAACTATGACGGCGACGTGCAGTCCGACACTGTCGCGCAGGGCTTCGGCTCGCTGGGGCTGATGAAGTCGGTGCTGATGACGCCCGACGGCAAGGTCGTCGAGTCCGAGGCCGCCCACGGCACCGTGACGCGCCACTACCGCCAGCACCAGCAGGGCAAGGAGACCTCCACCAACTCCGTCGCCTCGATCTATGCGTGGACCGGGGGGCTCAAGCACCGCGCCGAGCTCGACGGCAACGCCAAGCTCAAGGAATTCGCGGAGACGCTCGAGCGCGTGGTCGTCGAGACGGTCGAGTCGGGTCACATGACCAAGGACCTTGCGCTGCTCGTCGGGCCTGATCAGGGCTGGCTGACCACGCAGGGGGTCCTCGACAAGATCGACGCGAACCTCAACAAGGCCCTGGCGGGCTGAAACCGCGCGCCGCGTGTCGCGCCGGCTGGCCCCGCGTGCCGCGCCCTGCTATGGGGCGGGCGCGGGGTCCGGCCCCGGTCCTTCGGCATTGCGGAGCGCGCCCATGCACTGGCTGTATCTCGGCACGGCGATCCTGTTCGAAACCGTCGGCACCACGGCGCTGCAGGCGAGCAAGCAATTCACCCGCGCGGGTCCGTCCGTGGTCGTCGTCATCAGCTACGCGCTGTCGTTCTATCTTCTGGCGCTGACGCTGCGCGTCATGCCGGTCGGCGTCGTCTATGCGATTTGGTCAGGGCTGGGCATCTGCTTCATCGCGCTGATCGCCTATTTCCTGTTCGGCCAGCGGCTGGATCTGCCGGCGCTGCTCGGGATCGCGATGATCATCGCGGGCATCATCGTGATCAACGTGTTCTCCAACACCGCGACGCATTGAGCCGGGCGTGATGGCCAAGCCGACGTCCCACACCTGCACCGCCTGCGGCGCGAGCCACAAGAAATGGGCCGGGCGCTGCGATGCCTGCGGGGCGTGGAACACCATCGTCGCCGAGGCGCCGCTGTCGGCGGGCCCCGCGAAGACCGGCCTCGGCGCGGCGAAGGGCCGGCAGGTGCCGCTCACCGAGCTCTCGAGCGCCGAGGCGCCGCCCCCGCGCGCCGTCTCGGGGCTGGGCGAGCTCGACAGGGTGCTCGGCGGCGGGCTGGTGGCGGCCTCGGCGATCCTGGTGGGCGGCGATCCGGGGATCGGCAAGTCCACGCTGCTGTTGCAGGCGGCGGCGCGCTTCGCGCGGGCCGGGCTGTCGATCATCTATGTCTCCGGCGAGGAGGCGGGCGCGCAGGTGCGGCTGCGCGCGCAGCGGCTGGGGCTCGCGGATGCGCCGGTGCGGCTCGCCACGGAGACGAGCCTGCGCGACATCCTCACCACCCTCGACGCCGAGCGTCCCGATCTCGTGATCATCGATTCGATCCAGACCATGTGGTCCGACAGCGTCGACAGCGCGCCCGGCTCGGTCGCGCAGGTGCGCGCCGCGGCGCATGAGCTGGTCAGCTTCGCCAAGCGGCGCGGCACGGCGGTGGTCCTCGTGGGCCATGTCACCAAGGAGGGCCAGATCGCCGGTCCCCGCGTCGTCGAGCACATGGTCGATTGCGTGCTCTATTTCGAGGGCGAGCGCGGGCACCAGTTCCGCATCCTGCGCGCCGTCAAGAACCGCTTCGGCCCCGCTGACGAGATCGGCGTGTTCGAAATGACCGATGCCGGGCTCGACGAGGTCACCAACCCCTCGGCGCTGTTTCTGTCGGAACGCGGCGAACCCGCCCCCGGCTCGGTGGTGTTCGCCGGCATCGAGGGCACGCGCCCGGTGCTCACCGAAATCCAGGCCCTCGTCGCGCCGTCCGCGCTGGGCACGCCGCGGCGCACGGTGGTCGGCGTCGATGGCGGGCGGCTCTCGACGATCCTCGCCGTTCTCGAGGCGCGCTGCGGCATCCCCTTCGCCGGGCTCGACGTGTTCGTCAACGTCGCCGGGGGGATGCGGGTGAGCGAACCGGCGGCCGATTTGGCCGTGGCGGCGGCCCTCCTGTCAGCGCGCGAGGATTCGGCGCTGCCGGCCGATACGGCGGTTTTCGGCGAGATCAGCCTGTCGGGAGCGCTGCGCCCGGTGGGCCAGACGGAAAACAGGTTGAAAGAGGCGCGCAAACTTGGTTTCACGAGCGCCATTGCCCCGGCGCGCAGCAAGCTCGGCGCGGGGCAGGGAATGACGGTGCGGCAGATGCCCGATCTCGTGGGCTTCGTCGGCGACATCTTCGGAGCGGGCTGAGGCTGGAGGCGGCATGGAAGGCTTCACCATCGTGGACACGATCGCGGCGGTCGTCGTCGTGGTTTCGGCGCTCTTGGCCTATGCGCGCGGTTTCGTGCGCGAATCGCTGTCGATCGCGGGCTGGATCGTGTCGGCCGTCGCGGCGTTCTATCTCGCCCCGGCCGCGCAGCCCTATGTCGCGCAGATTCCCTATCTCGACCGCTTCCTGACCGACAGCTGCGAACTCGGCCTGCTGGCAAGCTTCGTCGCGGTCTTCGCCGTCGGGCTCGTGGTGATGGCGATCATCACCCCGGCCTTCGCCTCGGCTGTGCAGAACTCGGCGCTCGGCGGGCTGGATCGCGGCGCGGGGTTCATCTTCGGGGCCGCACGCGGCGTGCTGCTCGTGGCGATCGCCTTCATCATCTACGAGCGCGCCATGCCCGACGCCGACATCGCCATGATGGACGACAGCCGTTCGGCCGCGATCTTCACCAACATCCAGTCCGGGGTCGATGACAGCCTGCCTGACGAAGCGCCCGGCTGGCTAGTGGAGCGGTACGAGGAACTGGTCGCGCATTGCGAACCGCCCGCGCAGTGACAGGGGCGTGACACCGTGCGCGCGAGTGATTAGGTATTCCCGGACCGCAGTGGCGCATGGAAGGACCTGACGCGATGCGTCATCAGCATCCCTTCGACGACGACAAACTGCGCGAGGAGTGCGGTGTCTTCGGCGTCATCGGCGTCACCGACGCCGCGAGCTTCACCGCCCTCGGCCTGCACGCGTTGCAGCATCGCGGCCAGGAAGCCGGCGGCATCATCACCCACCAGGAGGGCAGCGGCTTTCATTCCGCGCACCGCTTCGGCTATGTGCGCGACAACTTCACCAAGGCCAACGTGATCGAGGCGCTGCCGGGCCCCATCGGCATCGGCCATGTGCGCTACTCGACCACGGGCACCAAGGGCCCCACCGCGATGCGCGACGTGCAGCCCTTCTTCGGTGAGTTCGCCATGGGCGGGGCCGCGATCGCGCATAACGGCAACCTCACGAACGCCGAGGCGCTGCGCCGCGAGCTGATCGAGCGCGGCTCGATCTTCCAGTCGAGCTCGGACTCGGAGTGCATCATTCACCTGATGGCGCGCTCGATCCAGCAGACCATCCCCGAGCGCATGAAGGACGCGCTGCGCCGGGTGGAGGGGGCGTTCTCCATCGTGGCGATGACGCGCACCAAGCTGATCGGGGTGCGGGACGCGCTGGGGGTGCGCCCGCTGGTGCTGGGGCGCGTGGGCGAGGGTTGGGTGCTGGCCTCGGAGACCTGCGCGCTCGATATCATCGGCGCGGAGTTCATCCGCGAGATCGATCCCGGCGAAATGGTCGTCATCACCAAGGACGGCGTCGAGAGCCACCACCCCTTCGAGCCGCAGCGCCCGCGCTTCTGCATCTTCGAGCATGTCTATTTCTCGCGCCCCGATTCGATGCTGGGCGGGCGCTCGGTCTACGAGACGCGCCGCGCCATCGGGGTCGAACTCGCCCGCGAGGCACCGGTCGAGGCCGATCTCGTCTGCCCCGTCCCCGACAGCGGCAC
>PUKW01000252.1 GCA_003550665.1 Paracoccaceae bacterium
GCCGGCGGCGCGCGGATGCAGGAGGGGATCCTGTCGCTGATGCAGATGCCGCGCTCGACCGTCGCGGTGCAGATGCTGCGCGAGGCCGGGCTGCCCTATATCGTCGTGCTGACGCATCCGACGACGGGGGGCGTGACGGCGTCCTATGGGATGCTGGGCGATGTGCAGATCGCCGAGCCGGGTGCGCTGATCTGTTTTGCCGGGCCGCGCGTGATCGAGCAGACGATCCGCGAGAAGCTGCCCGAGGGGTTCCAGCGCGCGGAATACCTGCTCGATCACGGCATGCTCGATCGGGTCACGCATCGCCGTGCGATGCGCGACGAACTCATCACGATCACCAGGATGCTCACCGGGATGGCCCCCGCCGTGCGCGGCGAGCTGCCCGCACCCGGGGCGATCTCCGATGTCGAGCCCGGCGGCGCTGCAACGCAGGCCGATGCCGCGGCGCCGGAGGAGCGCAAGCGGTGAACGCGCCGAACTCGGACAGCATCCTCGACCGGATGATGGCGCTGCATCCCAAGCGCATCGACCTGACGCTCGACCGGCTCTGGCGGCTGCTCGCGGCGCTGGGGCGGCCGGATCTCGCGCTGCCGCCGGTGATCCACCTTGCCGGAACCAATGGCAAGGGCTCGACGCTGGCGATGCTGCGCGCCGGGCTGGAGGGGGGCGGCGCGCGGGTGCATGCCTATACCTCGCCGCATCTCGTGCGCTTTCACGAGCGTATCCGGCTTGCGGGCGATCTCATCGCCGAGCGCGATCTCGCCGCGCTGCTCGATGAATGCGCCGCGGCCAATGATGGCGCTCCGATCACCTATTTCGAGATCACCACCGGCGCCGCGCTCCTGGCCTTCGCCCGCGCACCGGCGGACTGGCTGCTGCTCGAGACGGGGCTCGGCGGGCGGCTCGACGCGACGAATGTCGTGGAGCGACCGGCGCTGACGGTGATCACGCCCGTCTCGCTCGATCACCAGGCGTTCCTGGGCGAGACGCTGCCCGAGATCGCCGCCGAGAAGGCCGGCATCCTCAAGCGCGGCGTCCCCTGCGTCGTCGGCCCGCAAGAAGACACCGCGCTCGAGGTGATCGAGGCGCGCGCGGCGCGGCTGGGGGCGCCGCTTCTGGTGCATGGCCAGCACTGGCATGTCTGGACCGAGCGCGGGCGGCTCGTGTTTCAGGACGAAGCCGGCCTCGCCGATCTGCCGCTGCCTGCGCTGACCGGGCCGCATCAGATCCTGAATGCGGGCATGGCCGTCGCAGCGTTGCGCCATCTGGGCCGGGGCGACGACGAACTTGCGGCGGCGATGACGCGGGTGAGCTGGCCCGCGCGGATGCAGCGCCTGCGCCGCGGCCCGCTGAGCGCGGCCGCGCCGGGGGCGGAGCTCTGGGTCGATGGCGGGCACAACCCCGCCGCCGGGCAGGCGCTCGCCGGCACGCTCGGCGCGATGCCGGAACGGCCGCTGCACATGATCTGCGGGATGCTGAACACCAAGGATGTCGCGGGGTATCTGCGCCCGCTCGCCGCGCGGCTGGGCGGGCTCGAGGCGGTGTCGATCCCGGGCGAAACGGCGACGCTGTCGGCCGATGAGACCGCGGCGCATGCGCGTGGCCTCGGTATCCCGGCGCAGTCCGCCGCAAGCGTCGCCGATGCCGTCGCCGCGATCGCGGCGCGTGCGCCCGACGCGCGCATCCTCATCGGCGGCTCACTCTATCTCGCGGGCCAGGTCCTGCGCGAGAACGGCTGACGCTCAGGCGGCCGCGAGGCGGCGCCCGTCATGGCCGTCGATGCGCAGCTGCGCGATGTCGCCGGGCCTGCGCGGGGTGCGCAACGCGACTTCGGTGAACTGCTCGGTGCGCCCGGTCGTCTCCGTCTCCATGAGCACGCGGTGGTCGCGCCCGATCTGAGCGGTGAGATGCGCGCGCTGCCGCTCGGCGCCGAGCGCGCGCAGCCGCTTCGCGCGTTCCTTGATGGTGCCGCCATCGAGCTGCGGCATCCGCGCGGCCGGCGTGCCCGCGCGCGGGCTGAACGGAAAGACATGCAGCCATGTCAGCCCGCATTCCTCCACATGTCGCAGCGAGTTCTCGAACATCGCCTCGGTCTCGGTGGGAAAGCCCGCGATGATGTCGGCGCCAAAGACGATATCGGGGCGCAGCCGCCGCGCCTCCTCGCAGAAGGCGGCGGCGTCGTCGCGCGAATGGCGTCGCTTCATGCGCTTGAGGATCATGTCGTCACCCGCCTGCAGCGACAGATGCAGATGCGGCATCAGCCGCGTCTCGGTGGCGATCGCCTCCATCAGCGCGGGGTCGGCCTCGATGGAGTCGATCGAGGAGATGCGCAGCCGCGCCAGATCCGGCACCAGCCGCAGGATGCGCCGCACCAGATCGCCGAGCCTGGGCGCTGCGGGCAGATCCGCGCCCCAGCTCGTCAGGTCCACCCCGGTCAGCACCACCTCGTTGTAGCCCGCATCCTTAAGCCGCCGGATCTGATCGACGACCACCCCGGCGGGCACCGAGCGCGAATTGCCGCGCCCATACGGGATGATGCAGAAGGTGCAGCGATGATCGCAGCCGTTCTGGATCTGCACGTAGGCGCGCGCACGCGTGCCGAAGCCGTCGATCAGGTGCCCGGCGGTTTCGCGCACCGCGAGGATGTCATCGACCTGCACGCGCTCGGTCTGCCCGATCAGGTCCGGGGTGAGCGCGGCCCAGGTCTCGGGGCGCATCTTTTCGGTGTTGCCGATCACGCGGGTGACCTCGGGCATCGCGGCGAAGGTCTCCGGCTCGGTCTGCGCGGCGCAACCGGTGACGATGAGCGGCGCGTCGGGATGGGCCCGGCGCAGTCGGCGGATTTCCTGGCGCGCCTTGCGCACGGCCTCGGCGGTGACGGCGCAGGTATTGACGACGACGGCGTCCTTGAGCCCGGCCCGCGCCGCGAGCTCCTGCATCGCCGCCGTCTCGTAGGTGTTGAGCCGGCAGCCGAGCGTGGCGAAGACCGGGGCACCGGCATGTGCGAGGGGCGCGCTCATGCCCCGACCTCGGCGAGAAACGCGTCGGTGAGCACCCCGTCGAAGACATGCGCCGTCGGCCCCGTCATCCAGACCCCGTCGCCGCGCCAGTCGATCCAGAGGCTGCCGCCATCGGTGACGACTTCGACGCGTTCTACGGTCAGCCCGCGCCGCGCCGCCGCCACCGCCGCCGCGCAGGCACAGGACCCCGAGGCCAGCGTCACCCCCGCGCCGCGTTCCCATATGCGCAGGCGCAGCCGATCGGCAGCGAGCACCTGCACGACCTCGACATTGGTGCGTTCGGGAAACAGCGGGTGATGCTCGTAGCGCGCGCCGAACCGCTCCAGCGGGACCAGCTCCGCATCCTCGACGAAGAAGCTGCAATGTGGGTTGCCCATCCCCGTTGCGGTGGGCGCGCCCTCGATGGGCAGCTCGAGCGTGTCCATCGCCTCGGCCAGCGGCACCCCCGCCCAATCGAGCCGGGGCGGGCCCATATTGACGCTGGTAAGCCCCTCGCCCGCGTCCCGCGCCTCGAGCACCCCGCCCTCGGTGCGCATCCGCAACTGCCCGGTCCCGGTGCGGTCCATCTCGTGGCGGGCGACGCAGCGGGTCGCGTTGCCGCAGGCGCCGGAGGTCGAGCCGTCTGAATTGTAGAAGGTCAGTCGCAGATCGGCCGCGTCGTCATCGGCGATAACCACGAGCTGATCGAAGCCCACCCCGCGATGCCGGTCCGCGAGCGCGCGCGCCAGCGCCGGCGTCACGCCTAGCGCGCCGCGCCGTGCGTCGAGCACCACGAAATCGTTGCCCAACCCGTGCATTTTCATGAAGGCCGCCCGTGTCATGCGGGCGATATAGCCGCGCCGGACCGCTGACGCCAGAGGGCCCGGCCCTTTCCGAATTTCTCCTTGACCGCTTGCGACGTTGACCGTAGGACCGCGCCGAGCATCGGGCCCGTAGCTCAGTGGTAGAGCAGTTGACTTTTAATCAATTGGTCGGAGGTTCGAATCCTCCCGGGCTCACCAAAAATGCTCACGAAAACAGCTAGATACGGGAAGCCACGGCGAGCGATTTTCCCTGCCATTCCGGCCGTGTCACTGATTTGTCAGTGATAGGCGGGGCTCGATGTGCCCATGACACCATAGCAACCGAGGGGGCAAGATCGGGCGTCGAATCCCCGCTGGGGCGACGTGTGGGGTATCAGAGGGGCGGGAAGCTTCGCCTTCTTCAACTTTCGTGCTCGTCTGATGAAGCGTCCACCTCGGCCGCTGGCGGAGAGCGAACCGGCTTCGGCGGCGGTGGCTGCCATGCCCGAAGATGCTGCCCCACCAAACCGTAGAAGTCTTTGGCGCAGCTTTCCATTGTCTCGATGAAAGTGCGACGCCCTGCAAAGCGCTTGGCATCCGTTTCGATAAGCAACACCTCAAGCGAATGTGGCGCTGTTCCCGACTTCTCCGGGTCGATCGCGTCCGGGTCTCCCATCCCGCAGCCGGCGAGCAGGCCGTCGGCTCGACGAGATGGTGCGAACACATCCGCTCGAAGCGCCGATTGAAACGACGATCGCGCCCCGTCAGGATCGCGTCCACCGCCGTCGA